>JAZUEA010000548.1:0-2146 GCA_045639945.1 Myxococcota bacterium | reverse complement strand
CCAGATTAAGCTCGCCAAAATCCTCGCGATACAAACCTGATTGAATCGGCCCATTGTTCAATGCACATGTTCTAGGCGCAAGAAGCTCGATCATGGGATGCCTTTCTCAATGGATGTTTGGGCGAAAGAATGTCGTAACTCTAGATTTTATCAATTGTTTTCAAACTAAAGCATAGTTTGGGCTTGCGAGTCGATTCGATGTGGGTTTTAAGCACGCAAAAATCGAACGCGCTTTTGTGCGATTTGCACAGATTGAGAGGATTTGTGAACGACACGATGAAGCACTTCAACCAGAATCTTTTGGCGCTCAAAGCTTATGTGCCTGGGCGTCCGATTGAGGATGTTGCGCGTGAAATCGGTGTGGAACCCGAATCCGTGGTCAAGTTGGCGAGCAACGAAAATCCGTTGGGCGTTTCTCCTAAAGCTCTCAAAGCGATTAAAGCGTCCGTGGATGAAATGTTCATCTATCCAGACGGTGCAGGTTTGACGCTGCGTCATGCCATTGCGCGCCGCTACAACGTGGAACTCGAAAATGTGACGTTGGGCAACGGATCCAACGAGATTTTGGAGCTTTTGGGCCACGGTTTTCTCAATCCGCAATCGTCGCTTGTTTACTCGGCGCACTCGTTTGCTTCGTATGAAATCATTGGCATGCTTTTCGGGGCAGAACGCCTAGAAATTCCCATGACCAAAGGACTTGCGCATGATTTAGATGCCATGGCCGACGCCATTCGTCCGGATACATCCATGGTGATTGTGTGCAATCCGAACAACCCAACAGGTACTTTGCTTGATCAGGCTGCGCTTGATCGATTTATGGCTCGAGTGCCTGAAGATGTCTTGGTCGTGTTCGACGAAGCCTACGCAGAGCTTTGCCAAGGCGAAATGCCCGACACGATGAAGTACATTCGAGAAGGTCGTTTCTGTGCCGTTTTGAGAACATTTTCAAAGGCTTACGGCCTTGCTGGTTTGCGCATCGGTTATAGCATTTCGCCCAAATGCGTGGGCGCTGCGCTGGAGCGTATTCGCCAGGCGTTCAACACCAATCGCCTTGCACAGATCGCTGCTGTGGCTGCGCTCGAGGATGACGAATTCGTCCAAAATGTTCGCGTTGTGTTGGCCGAGGGTAAAGCTTACCTCGAAAGTGAGTGCACGCGGCTTGGCTTGGAATTCATTCCTACCTACACGAATTTCTTATTGATTCGGGTTGGTGACAGCGTCGCCGTATTCAACGCGCTCATCAAAAAAGGCGTCATCGCGCGTGCTCAAAAAGGTGCAGGTTTGCCGGAATGGATTCGCGTGACAATCGGTCGACCAGAGCAAAACCGAGCGTTTATTCAAGCGCTCAGCGAAGTGATGAATCTTAAATAAAATTCGCTACTTTTCCGGTGTTGCAAATCCGGTAATGCGTGCTTCCGCTGCTTTTTCCTCGCCCACAAACGCTTCTGCCATTCCCACAATCGCTTTTTGAAACGCGATTTTTTCAACACGTACGCTAAATGTGACGGTTTCGCCCGGTCGAACTGGACGACGAATTCTGCAGCGGTCAATGCCCGTTAAAAGCAGTCGCAGCTTTGGAAAATGCAGCGCAGCTAAATACGCAAGCGTTTGCGCCATGCCCTCAACCAAAATCACACCAGGCACCATTGGTTCGTCGGGAAAATGTCCCTGAAAAAATGGCTCGCTCGCCTCAAAACATCGTGTGGCGCGCACAAAATCAGTCGTGCATTCCAAACAGCGATCTAAATAAAGAAACGGCGCTCGATGCGGCAACAGTTCAATCGGCAAGGGAAATTCAGGCATTTTGACACTCGTTTTGAAGCATCAAATTTAACAAAATACATTTTTGATATTGAATTCACAAGATAACGCCGTTTGCTTTTCAGCGCTTTTTTTGAGAAACTTTCATTTGAATTTCGTTTGTGATTTTCCTTTTGGTTTCAAGGAGATTTCTCGTGAAAAAGTTTGCTCTCATTCTCGCGATTGGTTTGTTGGCCTTCGGCTGTGACGACGACGACGACAACACTTCCGCTGCTGATTCCGGCGTCGCAGGCCAGGGCGGCTCCGGCGAAGCGGGCCAGGGCGGCTCCGGCGAAGCAGGCGAAGGCGGTTCCGGCGAAGCAGGCGAAGGCGGCTCCGGCGAAGC
>JAZUEA010000547.1:0-2436 GCA_045639945.1 Myxococcota bacterium | reverse complement strand
CGTCAAGGATGAAGACAGCGAAACCGCCGGCGAAGAGCGTTTACAGGCTCTCGCACTTGAACTCGAATCCGCTGCAACGTTCGTTTGTCGCTCTGAATCGCCCAACAACCCTGAAATTCTTCAGGAAATTGTTTTGCGCATGAATCTTCAGTGGGCCATGGTTGATCAAGCCATCAACAAGCTCAATCAGCAACTTGAAGATGCTCGCAGCTGGCAAAGCATCATCACCGAAGTCGCCCTTGCGCCGTACGGTCGTGAAGAACGCCGCGCCATCGTGCAAAAAGCCAAGCGTAACTTAAGCGACATCGAAGCGCGCACCGGCCTTAACCGCGAAGCGCTCGAAAACACGGTCAAACACTTGCAAATCACCAACCGCCGTTTGCAGCGTGCTCGCAACCAAATGATCATCGCCAACCTTCGATTGGTGGTCAGCATCGCGCGCCGTTATTTAAACCGCGGCATGGATCTTTTGGATCTTGTTCAAGAAGGCAGCATGGGTTTGATGCGCGCTGTCGAAAAATTCGATTGCGAACGTGGTTTCAAATTCAGCACTTACGCAACTTGGTGGATTCGCCAATCCGTGACTCGCGCCATCGCCGACCAATCGCGCACCATCCGCGTGCCCATTCACGTCGTCGATCTCATCACGCGTATTCACCGCACCGGCCGTGAATTGGAGCAAGAATTAGGCCGCGAAGCAACGCCCGAAGAAATCGCTGAAAAATTAGGACTCAGCGTTTCAAAAATTAACCACGCTTTACACGTGAGCAAAGCGCCTGTTTCCCTTGAAGCGCCCGTCGGCGACGACGACAGCAAACTCGGCGATTTCATTAAAGATGATGACGCCAGCGTGCCTGAGGACAACACCGCTCGCACAGTGGCTCGCAAAATCACGTCTGATTTCTTGGATCAGCACTTAACACCGCGCGAAGCTGCTATTTTGCGTCTTCGGTTCGGTATCGGCACGCGCTACGACCACACGTTGGAAGAAGTTGGCGAGATCTTTGAACTCACCCGCGAGCGCATTCGCCAAATTGAAGGTCAAGCCATCCGCAAGCTCAAAGCCAGCTTAAACATTGAAAGCTTGGAAGAGCTCTACTACGGAGCTTGCGCCCACTAATCTCGAAATTCCTTCCTAAAATCTCGCTTGTTTCCTGCTACCTTCATCAGCAAAATCCCGCAGCAGGAAGCAACATGAACACTCACAAATATTTCCCTGCCCAACTTACAATTTATTCAACAGCACATTTTTTAGTCGATTTTGCATGTGCTTGCCTTGTCGTTGGTCATCTATGGCAAACCCCAGATAGTTTTTCTGCTGTCATTCTCTACAATTTTTGCGCTTTCGCCTTACAAATGCCGATTGGCATCATTGCCGATAAGCTCAATCTAAATGCTCTTCTTTCAGCACTAGGCTCACTCCTCGTTGGACTTGGATTCATCGTTTACACTGCAACTCAAAGCGCCTTACTGGCCGCAGCAGTATCTGGCGTTGGAAATGCTCTATTTCATATGGGAGCTGGCATTGATGTTCTAAATGCCAGCAAAGATAAAAGCGGACCTCTCGGAATATTTGTATCACCAGGAGCTTTTGGACTTTTTCTGGGCATTTGGTGGTCTAAATTAGGAGCTTCTCCATTTTTCACGCCAATTGCACTTACATTTGGCGCGTTCTTAGTCATTTTACTCTTTCAACAACTCTCTTTTGGTACATTTCAAAGCAATAACGTCCAATTTACACTTCAAGTTCACCTTAAACCACATTTAAGTCATTATTGGCCTGCAGTATTTGCTGCTCTTTTCTTTGTGGTTTTACTTCGTTCATATGTTGGCACCACACTTTCATTTACATGGAAGCAACAATGGTATTGGGCTTGGATTCTTACTGCTGCACTTGTGCTTGGTAAAGCACTCGGCGGTATTCTTTCCGATAAATTTGGCATGAAACAAACCTCAACCATATCACTTTTAGCATCAGCTGTTTGTTTTCTCTTTCCAGCAACACCCATCATTGGTGTGCTCGCCGTTTTCTTATTCAATATGACCATGCCCATGACACTTTGGTCACTTTCACAAGTATTAAATCATTCCCGCGGTTTTGCTTTTGGAACATTAACGTTAGCACTGTTCTTTGGCTGGATACTCGACGTTTTGCTTTCTTGGTCACCACCTTTAGAATTTAGCTCTACGATTGCAGCTGTTACTTCACTGATTTTGTTGCTTAGTGCCCTCCAAGCACTCCCAAATAGCAAATGTTAATTTATTTACTATATATTCATGCTGTAGGTCTTACACTAACCATTTTAATTGAGCTTCTAGTTGTATGGTTAGCAGGATTTAGAACAAAGCACGACGTTTATATTGTTATACTGGCACAAATCGCAACGAATCCCGCTGTTGTGCTGACTTCAAATCTTTTTTATCTCTACACTTCGC
>JAZUEA010000546.1:0-15717 GCA_045639945.1 Myxococcota bacterium | reverse complement strand
CAAATCCGAAAACGCTTGAGGAAAGGAAACTTGCGCGATGCCCAGCTTTTCAGCTTCCAGCGCCTCAGGATTGTCCTTGCGGCAAACATTGCCCACAATCACCAAATCCGGCAAGCCATCGCTCCAATGCACGTTCTCCGCCGCAAATCCCTCAGCCCACTGAATGCCACGCGCTGACAACACATCGCTCATGGGCGGATATACATTTTGATCCGACCCGCGCACTTCATACCCAGCGTCGCGCAGCATCAGCGCAAACGAACCCATCGCAGCGCCCGCAATTCCAATGAGATGAATACGCGACACCTTTTCCGGCATCGCACGACGAATAAAGCAAGGTTGATTCGGTTTCGTCATGGTTCAACAGAAATGAGGAAGGCTCAGAAGTAAACGAGGCGAGAAAACGAAAAGTGTCGCTATGGGTTAAAACTGTGACAAAAGCGGCCGAAGATTCATCGCCAAAGAATTCAACTTGGCTCAGCTCTTTTTCACACCCGACTTTCTAGAGAATGCATTCGACATTTTAGAGAATGCAGCCGACATTTTGGAGAATGCTCCACCCATAACTCCCAACATCAGCGTGCAAAAGATCAATCCACCCCAAGCATCAGTATTAATACTGTTATTAAAGCTCAGCCTGGGTGCAGAAATCACTGGATTATCTGGCACAGTCGTATAGGTATTGAAATTGCTAAAAGTCTCCAAATTTGACTGCGAACGGTAATCCGCAATCACCTTCACGAATGCATTGACAGTATCCAAGACATCATCCGTACGCCGCAGAAGCGCGGTTTCTGGATCTTCAACCTTCTCTTCGATGATTTCGGCAGGAGAATAAGAAGAATGGGTAGAAAACGAGAGTGACAGATTGAACAAATTAATAACAGCTGGAATCGTGCGCTTTAAGTCATTCCATTGCTGCGAAAAAGTCAGAATGTCTTTCTTGGTCTTAGATAACTTAGCGCCCCGCGCAAACTTCGCAGCAATTGATGAGACACTATTTTGATAAGAACCTTGCTCAACCAACCAATCCAATTGCATCTTCCGCTTCAGAATAAGAAGCAACTGCTCTCTCAATTCCGTGCAGCGAGTAGAAAGATCAACCAAGTGGCCATTTCGATAGAAGAAAGCCTCTCTAAGCGATTTCTCATCTTTCTTAGGATCTACGAGATTACAGGCTGCGAATGTCCCTCCAATCTCCAGCCCAATCGCGCGTCCCATCGCCTTCAAGTGATCTTGGAAGTATTCGCTCATCGCGAAACGCGGATATTCAATAAAAATACAAGTCACAGCCACATCGGCGATGGATTTCAACACACTGCGTAAATCGCGACTAATGCTTTCCAACTCGCCTTTCCACTTATTGGAAACACTGGTAGCGCCAAGCTTGTGGCCCAAAAGCGCGCGAAGTTCCGGATTCGATTGGCTCGCAATCATTTGCTCCAAGAGCTGTCGAAATTCAGGAGAAACGCCAGCCAGGCTTGAGCCATTAATCGGCATCGGAATCACGCACTCTTCTCGCACTTCTTGTTTCGCCATCTCTCGTTCTCCTTTAATCGCCGTTTGCGGATTGCGCTGAAGCGGACTTTACGTTTCAAGTTTCAACCAAAAAAATCGGCAGTATCTGAGCACACTCAAGCGGTTGTCGCTAGATGTGTTTTCATTCTGGCGTAAATAATTTATAACCCCGCGCAAATAAAGGGACTTATGGCAATCGAAGAGGCGCGAATCGTGCAAGAAGTGAGTGGAACCGCAGCGCGAGGTGTGACCGTGAACACGTTGGATGACCTCACCTTTCCGGCGTTGGCGGAGCGTCTGCAGGCTGAAGGCGTAGGCGCAGCACATGCGAGTGCCGTGTTTCACGCGGTGCACCGCGATTTAGCGCCCATCGAGTCCATCAAAACACTGGGTCCGCACAAGAGCGAGCTGGTCGCGAAACTGCCCAGAACGCGTATCGAGGTTGTCGAACGCCATGTGGCGACCGATCAAACCTGTAGACTGCTCTATCGATTCGCCGATGGCGCTACCGTTGAAGGCGTCACGATCCCCATGCGAGACGGACCAGCGCCCAAGTTGGGTGAAAAAACACAGCAGCGAACAAGTCTGTGTGTCTCCACGCAGGTGGGATGTCCGGTAGGGTGCGCGTTTTGTGCAACCGGTACGCTCGGTTTTCAGCGCAACCTCACAACCGGAGAGATCATTGCACAGATTGCGAACGGTCGGCGAGAGGCTCAGGCGCACGACGCGCGCATCACGCACATCGTATTCATGGGCATGGGTGAACCGTTTCTCAACCTTGAGAACGTCATGAATGCGCTGCAGATCCTGCAAGATCCGCATGGGTGGAGCATTGATAGCCGCAAGGTTACGGTCTCCACCGTGGGAATCGTGCCAGGGATCGAGCGATTCTTTGAGCAAACACACGGTCGAATCCAGCTCGCGATCAGTTTGCACGCGGGTACACAGGCGTTGAGAGAGCAGCTCATTCCAACGGCCAAGCAGTATCCGTTGGAAACTCTTCACCAAGTGCTCAAGGCGCATCCCCTGCCTGGGTCGCGGTATCTCATGATCGAGTACATTGTGCTGCCGGGCGTGAATGTCACCACAGAAGAGCTTGAGGGGTTGGCGAGTTTCACGCGTGATCTGCGCTGCATCGTCAACTTAATCCCGTACAATCCGGCGCCGAATGGTCAGTGCAACATGCTGCGTCCACCGCCGGAGATCGCAAAGCGGTTTAGAAGGCCCACAAGTGAAGAGCTCGAGCGCATTCTGGCTCTGCTCAAGCAGCATAAGGTGCCGGCTTCTATCCGTCAGTCTCATGGCACAGACATTGCAGGTGCGTGCGGTCAGCTCGCTCGGTCAAGAGCCAAAGCGCAAGGTTCTGCAGTCAACGCCGAATAGTCCTCCCACAAATCCATCACAATCCCCATGACATTAAAGGAAAGCCCAGATGAGTGACGAAATGATGAACGACACTCTGCAAAAACTTGAGTATGCGCTCAAGCGTGGTGAAGTGTTGACGCATATCGAGAGCTTTATCGAGTACATCGAAGCGAGCTATCACACGGGTGAACTCGAGGCTGCGCTGCAAATGACAAGGCGCATGTCGTCGTCGGGCCTGAAAGAGGACGCGCTGCAAGACGTGCTTTCTCGGCGAGCGGAGTTGCTCAGTCACCTGGGGCGGTACGATGAAGAGTTTCACGAGTGCATCAGGCAGGTGTTGCAAGGGAGCTCGGGCACGGCAAAGTCCAGAGCATTGCGCACGTTGGGACGGTACCACCTGGATGTAGGCGACAACGCGACGGGTGAGCACTTCCTTCGACGCGCGATGGATCAACCCGAAGTGGGGCCAGTTGATCGGTTGCTGTGCTTGTACGAGCTAGGGTTGGCGTTCGATGGACACTATCTATATGAAAAGTCGAGCATCCCACTCATTGAGATGCTGAAGTCGGCGCAGTTGAGTGAACAGTCCGATCTGCTTGTTGGCATGTGTCTGCATGCAAACGCGCTGCTGTTGCTCAATCAGGGACGATTTGAAGAAGCCAATGTGGTGTTCCATGAAGCGATCCGGTTGGTTGAACAGACGCGAGGTCGATACCATCCGAGCTTTGCGGCCTGCTTAAGCGGCGTTGCGCGTCTCTTCAGAGCTGAAGGGAAAGCGAGTGCAGGTGTTCCAATCCTTCAACTCCGGACTGCGATTCACAGCAAGATCCTGGGTGAGACCCACAACACATATGCAGAGAGCTTGACTTCACTGGCGTTGGCCGTTGTCCAGCAAGGCAATGTTGAGGACGCGATCACGTATTTGGAGAGAGCTTGTAGCATTTTTGAAAAGAACGACGCGTGTGATCTGAGGTCTGCAAAGGCATTTGAGACGCTTGCGGCACTGTTGATGCGACAAAATGACTACGCAAAGGCAGAGTCTGCGGCGTTCAGCGCCATGACGCAGTACCATCGAATGAAGCAAGAAGTTGGTCAAGCCATCATCTTAAGGATCTTGGCGGAGATCTTTTTGAAGTTGGGCAAGCTTCAAGATGCGTTGGTGTTTGCTGAACGAGCGGCGAAGCTGGCCCCTGAAAAGCTTGATGAAAAGCATCCTCTGATTGGCGGCACGCAATTTACACTGGGGTTAACGCGCCAGGCGCAAGGGTTGTACAAAGAGGCGCTTGAGGCGTTCAACAATGCGCTTTCTCAGGCTCAAAAGCTGGGCACAGATCAAGATCTGATTCGGTCTAGTCTGCACAACATCGGTGGTGTGCTGGGGCGGTTGGGACGGTACAAAGAGGCAGAAAAGGCACTCAAAGACCTGCTTGAACACGAAAAAGTCCACAACAACGGTGAAAGCTCGCCGGAGACATGGGCCACACTTGGAGGCATTCAAGCTCGACTTGGAGAGTTTGAGGCCGCTAAGCAGAATCTCGAGAAGGCATTGCAGTGTCTAAACGCGAATCGAGCCAACAGCGAGACATTGCAGGCGTCGGGTCAACCCGCGATGAGCGCTCAAAAATCAAACAAAGAGGGCGAGCAGACGGCGGTTGAGTCCGAAGAGTGCATGATGATCCGTTGCAGTATTGCGGATTGTCTCATCACTCAGGGGCAGTTGAACAAGGCTCAAGAGGCGTTGTGCTATGAGAACATCGAGCAAGCTGAGGAGCATCTTCGAGAAAAGCCGCCTCTGTTTGCGCTGTGGTCGTCGGTTTACGCGCATATTCTCTCCGACCGTGGGCTTTATGTGGAGGCAGAGGGCGCGTTGAGGCAAGGCCTTCGAAGTGCAGAGATGCACTTTGGCAAGAAGCACCCCGAAGTTTCGGCCATGTATCGTCAGTTGGCAGTGCTTAGGGCACAGCGTGGCGACTATGATGAAGCGCTCGACCTTGCAAAGTCCGCACTTCAAATCGATCGCTCAAAGTTCGGCGAGGAATACACCTCAATCAGAGCGTCTCAGTTCACCCTTGCACGCATGTTGATGCTGCGCGGTGAGTATGAGAATGCAAAGAAAATCTTAAGAAAGCTGTTGGCCAAAGACCAAGTGTTGTTTGACGAGTACTATTGGGACAACGCCCAAACACATTCGGCGATGGCTGAAACGCTGGAAGCCCTCAGTCAATACGATCAAGCTGAGGCTCACGCAAAGAAAGCACTCATGATCGATCAAAAGAACTTCACGGCTCCACACCCGTCGAAGGTCAACAACATGATGCTGATTGCACGCATTCTCGACGCCAGCGACCGACCACAAGAGGCATTGCCAATGGTAGAAGAGGCGCTGACCCAGGCCGAGGCGGTGTACTCAGAGACCCATCCGGCGTGGGCTGAGCTCTTTGCCGTAAAGGGTGTGTGCTGCCAGCACTTGGAGCGGCATCAAGAAGCGCAATCTTGTCTACAAAACGCCCTTATGATCGTAGACGAATCACTTGGGTTGCACCACCCACGGCGGATTGCGCTGCTCTCTCGGCTTGCGTATGTGGTGCTCGACCTTGAAAAGTCTCTGCCTGAACCCGATTTGAATCTAGTCCAAGATGCTGAGGTCTTGGCTCGTGAAGCCAAGTCGGTGGCCTCAGAGGCGTTGGGTCAAAACCATCCAGGCATGGCCAGTGTGTTGCACACGCTCGCGCTCATCTTAAAGCGTGAAGGAAAGCTCGAAGACGCCCGAAACCTGATCAAGAAAGTGATCAAGCTCAAGGCCGAACAGCTTGGAACAGACCATGCAGACTACGCGATTTCACTCTCTCTCCTCGGTCAGATTGAATCCGATCAGAAGAATGAAGCCGCTGCAGCTGAAACACTCAAGCGCGCACTCGTCTTGTTAACGCTCACACTGGGAGAACGTCACCGAGAGACCAAGCGCGCTCGAAATGCACTTCAAAAGCTGTCTTTATCCTCTGACCATCAGCTTTAATTCCCTCCTCGTTCTCTCCTCACCCTCAGCGCTTTAAAATTGACTCAACCGCAGTCAACGGACCACCAAACGCGCGAGAAAATCACTCAACTACAGTTGAGCGTTCACCAAATATCACAAGAAAAGCACTCAACCACGGTTAAGCCTTCACCAAATGACCAATAATTGAGAGTCAACCGGCGTTGAGTACACAACTTGAGCGCAAAGTTTTAGGTCAAAGCGCGTAAAGTCTAGAGCTCAGTTGCTCAAAATTAGACTCAACCGGCGTTGAGTGCGCAGCTTGACCCAATGGGTGCACAACAAACGCGGGTTGAGTCCGAATCAACAGCTTCTTGATGTGGAGTGAACGATGGTAGACGAGAGGACTTGGTGCTTAAGGTGGAGGGTCAACCGAGGTTGAGTCGAGAGCAGCAGATCAATCCTTCTTCTTGAACAGCGCTTCAAGGTTCGACAAGGCTTCTGCCCTGCTCGCACCGGTGAGGCCTTGTCGAGAGCTGGTGCCACCGAATCCAGAGGATTTACGGCGCGGCGCCATGTCTTCGAGCGGTGAGCGTTTCCGCTGCTGCTGTGCAGGCTGGTCCAAAGAGATCTTGGGGCGACCATTCACCTGTTCCGATCGCATGGTCAACGACAAGCGTCGACGAGAGCGGTCGATGGAGATGATCCTTGCCTTTACTTCTTGGCCAACCTTCACGACTTTGTTCGGGTCGTTGACGTAGCGGTCGGAGAGCTCACTGATGTGAATGAGACCTTCAAGGCCCAACCCGATGGTCACGAACGCACCGAAGTGCGTCACATTGTTGACCTCGCAGTTGAGTTCCATACCCAAGCGCAAGTCGTCGATGGTCTTGAGCATGGGGTTTAAGTTCTTGGGCGGCACAAACATGGGCTTGGCTGCCGGCGCAACCGTGGCCGCGGGCTTTTGCAGCTGGCTAGGCTGTACGCCTGCACGCGCCAAGGTGCGCATCTCAAGCATCGACTCGCGGAGTCGCTCCAGATCGAGTGAGTCCTGGTATTCCACGATTCCAATGCTCAACGGGTCCAGCTGTCCCCAGTAGTTCAAGGGGCGCACAACTCGACGGCCCAAAAGCAATGCCTTGGCGATGTTGCGGGGGATCGAACTGTCGACACCGAGCTGAATACCCTCACCCAGTGCAACAGGTTTCACGCGGATCATGCCCATGTTGCGCGAGAAGGCCACGGCCAGCGCGTTGTAAAGTTCATCGTCGCTCTTTGCGGGTAACACCATCGTGTCGACGGGCTCTCCACCAATGAGCTGCTCGACCGTCTTCACCACGCGTTCAGTCGCCGACTCAGGACCATCGATGAGGGCACCTTCACGGCCAGCGATGTAACTGCCCTCGCTGTCTAAGACCGCGACCGCAACCGAAGGCTCAGCTTCACCCGGAACGAGCCAGCACGACGCCAGTTTAGTCGCCCTTGGTTTGGGTGAGCACAACAGGTTCATGTAGTTGGTGCAGGCAGTACGAGTGGCAACGTTGCGGGCTTCCTCGTCTTTAAGGGCCAACGCAGCGGCTTCGAGGTACGGCAGAATGAGTTCATCGAGCAACACGCGCGGCTTCTTTGCGTGCTCAATCGCCATGAGCTCGGCACCACGCGCTTCGACCTGTGCGATCAACGACGGCATGGGCAACGTAAAGCTGAGCTCCAAGGCCCCTGCATTCACGCCGCGCCTTAAGGTGAGCCATCTTTGTGACTTCAATTCCGCAAGAGTGGTGACACCAATGAACTCAACATAGGTCTCACGCAGCGTCTCGTCCTCAGTCGCGAGCACAATCTTGATCTTCGCCTCGCGTCGAACGATCGCCAAACAAGCATTCCAGAGGGCAATGGCCTCTTTGACTGCATCACGTCGGCGGTGTTCTGCCGCGCCGCCCTTGGGCAACAGCTCTTCCACGTGCTCAAGGATAACGACTTCGTGGCGTGCAACGGTCTGCTTCAGCAACGAGTCTGGAATCGCCGGCAGTTGAGCCTCCCGCCTACGCGCTGCGACCTTCGCTAGATAGGCTTCGTGCGCCGACTGTTTCTTTGAGGAACGCCACAAACCAAGCATGACGAGCGGTGTGAGCACATTTGATGTGTGCTTGAGGAGCTTCTCGAGGGTAGCACCCTGCTTGATCTGCTCGCCCACTGCATCGATCTGGGCATCGGGAACCTTAATGTCTCCAAGTGCGCGCGTGCGCTGGACAAACGCTGAAAGCTTCATCATCTCACCGGGGGATTGCTAGGGTAGGCCTCGACAAAAGACTTGAGGACTCTAACACGGTTATTTAAAAAAACAAGCGATCGAGTCGACCACTTCCTCTTGGTCAACGCCCTTCAACATGGGCGAAATTGGAAGCGCCAACACGGATTGCGCCGCCGCTTCAGCCACAGGACACGAACCAACGCCCTGCCCTAAGTGTTCAAAACACGGTTGGAGATGCAGTGGCGTGGGATAGTAGACCGCCGTGCCAATGTTGTTGTCTGCTAGATAGGCTCTTAAGGCATCACGTTGCTTCACTTGAATCACGTACTGATGCACAACTGCGCCATCCACAAGTGGTGGGCATTGGACTAACCCACTTGAAGTGAGTCCCGATGCATCAAACAGTGACTGGTATCTCTCAGCATGTGCCTTACGCATGGCATTAAACTGCTCAACATACTGCAGTTTAACCTTCAACACTGCGGCTTGCATGGCGTCTAAACGGAAGTTACCACCCAAACATGAGTGATAGTATCTTCGCTCTGCGCCGTGCACTCGCATCGCATGCATCTTTTGCATGAGATCCGACCGCGTTGAAAGGATCGCCCCACCGTCACCCATGCCGCCTAGATTCTTGGTAGGGAAGAAACTCAACGCTGCGGCTTCTCCCAACGTGCCCACCGGGCGTCCACCAAGTGTTGCACCAATCGCCTGCGCCGCGTCTTCAAGGATCATGGGACGGTCTTTGGCGTTGTAAAAATCTCCCAGATCGCAAGGCAAACCAAACAAGTGAACGGGCACCACCGCCTTGGTGCGATCTGTGATCGCGTTTTGGAGCGCGCTCAACGACAGATTAAGGGTCACCGGATCGATGTCGGCGAACACCGGCTTTGCGCCCAGTCGAGCGATCACACCTGCGGTTGCAAAGAATGTGAACGGCGTGGTCACAACTTCATCGCCCGGACCAACACCCATTGCCCAAAGTGCGAGCAACAACGCATCTGTGCCCGACGACACACCCAGAGCAGGCACCTTTGCATAGTCTGTGAGCGCAGCCTCAAACGCAGAAACTTCATCACCTAAGATGAATGAAGCACTGTCTACCACGCGTGCAAGTGCCGCCATGACCTCATCGCGGTAGAGTTCAACCTCTCCGCGCAAGTCGAAGAATGAAACTGTCAAAGGCTTTTCCTTGGTGGAGTAGAGACGATTACGCCTTGATTAAGCGGCGCAACAACTGACCGGGAGCACGTTGATCGGAGATCATCCACTTGGCGAGCAAAAACTTCTGGCGCTCGGCGGGCATGTCGCCCTTTAAACCGCGTTCGGCCAACCATGCACGCTTGCGAGCGCAGATGTTGGTGAGCGCCATGCCCACAGAAACAGAAACGTTGAAGCTCTCAGTAAAGCCGTACATGGGGATTCGGAACACCTGATCGCAGCGATCCATGGTGTCTTCTCGAAGACCGCGCTTTTCGTTTCCAAACAAAATCGCGATGGGTTCATCAACCGGCACGTCATCGAGCGTCATCGTACCGCGTGGACCCGCTCCGTAGATCTTCATGCCGCGCGCTTGCGCCCAGTCGAACAGGCCCGCGCTGGTCGAGGTTGTGGTCAAATCGATCCACTGGTGCGCAGCCTTGGTCACTTTGCGAGGCACATAGCTCGGGCAAGCCGCCACAAACTCGCTGTCGTCCTCGGTTGGATAGGGGCCGGACAACTCAGCTGCAACGATGTCGTGCACGCCCAACCCTTCTGCAGTCCTCAAGCACGCCGCACCGTTGTGGCCCAAGTGCAGATCTTCCAGAGCGAGTGCCACCGTGGTTAAGCGCGTTTCCAGCACAGAACGCATGCGCTCAACGCGAGGCTCAAGGATCAACGGCGTAAGTGCCTCGATCACTTGCTCAACGTTCCACACTTCACCATCGCACTCGATGTGTGCGTAGTCTTGATCTATCGGGTTTGTCTTCAGCAGCTTTTGCATCGTGTCACAATGGTCTAGGAGTTTTTTGAGTTGAGTGCGCGCCATTGGTGCTCAAGTGCCGCGAATGCGTAACCGCGACCTTGACCATGCACCATTTCGAGCTGATCCAACAGCTGTCGCATCTGGCGCCGATGGAAATCTGGGGGCCGTCCTTCAAGGCGAGCGAAGCCACAATCACACTTGGCCAACGGCACTTCTAGGTTTTTTGCCAGTTCCGCCAGGTCGGATTCTTCGCACAACACCAGTGGACGAATGAGCGCAACGCCTTGCTCGGGTTCTAAACGCGGCGTGAAGCTCTCCAACTTGCCTGCGTAAAACAAGTTGAGCAGCAGCGTTTCCACAGCATCTTCGCGATGGTGACCAAGCGCCAGCGCATTTGCACCGATCTCACGCGCGGTTTGGTGCAGAATCGCACGTCGAATCCGCGCACACAGCGAGCAGGGACTGCGCTCCAGCCGTTGTTCCTTTAACTGAAGCGTGAGAGGCGCCTCCACACGCCGCCAAGCGACGCCCCATTGCTCACAGATTCGACCGATCGCCTCGCGCGGGAAGTCTTCTTGCGCCGTGTCGACCGTAATCGCCGTGAGTTGAATGTTCACCGCAGGCTTCAGGTGCGCCAAAAACTGCGTGTAGCGCTTTAACAAATACGTAAGGGCCCACGAATCTTTGCCACCAGACAGTCCAACAGCAACGTGAGTGACACCTTCGAACAGCTGAAAGTCCTGACTCGCACGACCAAGCTGTCGGAGTAACCGCGATTCAAGGGTCTTGCTCATGGCATTGTTTCGGACTCAACCGGGTCTTGCGCCACAAAAGCGCGCGCATCTCCCGGCTGGAAATGCAAGGCGGGATCACTCGCAGTGACTTTGTGGTCAAACGCATCGGCCGGGAGCGTTTCAAACCAGCGATCGACGGCCTCTCGACAAGCTCCACAGCTCGTCACATGCAGCGCTTCGATCAACAACGCCTGTCCAGCCGGCAACGTACGCGCGAAGTAGCCCAAGATCTGCTTCATGCGGCCCAACTTTGGACCTTCGCGAAGGACTTCTTCTTCGGCGCGGTCTAACAGTGCGTTTATGAATGCCTGCCTTTCGGCGTTCGACGGCTTGGGATCGGGCTCACCTTGAACCTTCGCCACGATTCGACGCGGCAACCACGGATCACGGAGCAGGCCTCGACCGACCATCACGCCACTCGCATGCGACAACCGCAACGCGTCCACCGCGTCCTGCGGCGTAAGAATGTCGCCATTGATCACAACGGGAATGTGTAAAGCGTCGGCGATGGGCGCAACGGCGGACCACTTTGCCCGACCTTTGTACATTTGCATGCGCGTGCGAGCGTGGATCGTCACGAACGACGCGCCCGCTTCTTCGGCTCGTTGTGCGAGTTCCAGCGCATTTTGGTTCGCCTCATCCCAACCGAGACGCATTTTCACGCTCCAAGGCAGAGACGAAGCCTTTGCGATTTCATCGAAAATCTGCTGGCACAGCACAGGTTCACGCATGAGAGCGGAACCACACCGCGATCCAGCTGCCACCTGACGCGACGGGCAGCCGCAGTTCAGATCTAATTCATCGGCTCCCAAGTCTGCGGCGTTGCGCACCGCCTCGCCAAAGCGCACAGGATCACGACCATAGAACTGAATCGCCGTGGGTCGCTCAGTCGGATCGATCGCACACATGCGGAGTGTACGACGGTCGAGTCGTTCCAACGCGGACACGGCGACGAACTCGCTGACGGTCAGTCCCACACCACCAAGCGCTTTGATGGCTGTACGCAGCGGTTTGTCCGAGAGCCCTTCCATGGGCGCAAGGATGACGGCGGGATCGATGGCGAGCGATCCTGCTTGAAAGGCAAATTTCATGCGCGGCAGGAGCTTTGCGAAATGATTAACGTTTTGTTCACACTCAAACGCGGCCCAACTTCAACGCTGTGATACTCAGCTTTTCGGCGTGAAAGAACCGAGTTTGAGATTCGGACGCGGACTTTACAGCGCTTAGGCTAGTCATTCAAGGCGCTGACAGCACCATCCGGACAGAAAACAGGAGAACTTGCAAGTCGAGCAGCCGTAAAGTGAGCCGTCATGCACACGCCCGGCGCGCCGTCGTCGTCCTTGCAGCTCATGTTGAGCTGTCCAAAGATCTCCATTAAGCCTCTCAACTGGTGGTAATTCGGTCCGCAGCCTGGGCAATGCGCGTTTTCGTAGTTCGGGTTGAGTCCCCCGCACTGCTCAGCCGGAGTTCCAGGCGCGGTAACGCACGTACAAACGCCGTCGATCGCTCTTTCCGGAATGGTAGCGCTCTCCACTTGCCCCGTAAGCCAGTTGTTGTCGTCGGAAACCTCGATCTTGAACCACGCTTGGTCGATTGGAATCATGTGACGAGGCGTTAAGTTGGGCGCGCAGTTCTTTGGAATGTCCACAGTTCCAGTGTAAACCGTGAAGCGAGTGGGTTCCTCCATGGTCAAGGTCTGTCCAGAGCGGTTCATGTGAACCGGCAACTCCGTTTCCTTCACCAAGCAGTAGCCGTCATCGGTTCTTACACCGTTGAAACCTCGGAACCAGACGTGCGAGTCATCAACTTCCGTGACCATGTACAGCACGTTCATCTCTTGTTGAGCCATGTCGCTGGCCCACAAGCTGTTCAACACGCTCACGGCAGGGTGAATTTTACTGTCTAGCGTATCGAGCACCATGCTCTGGTAGGCATACCACTGGCCAACTTCAATGGCGCCGTCTTCTTGTTGAACACCACTATCCGCTTCAAGCTGATCTCCGGGCAGCACATTTGGAGTGTTGTCCAGCTCATTTTCGCATCCAGCGGCGCAGAAGAGAGCTGTCAGCATAACCAAAGGCGTGCAAGAAGAGCCGAAGTTCTGTAGAAGGGCGCGGAATTCTGTCCGGAGGTGGGCTATCAACAAGCAACTCCTAATCATGGTGCTCACATCAGTTGTGAGCGAGCAGGTTTTCGCGGCGGGACTTGAAGTCCCAGACTTGGGAACCGCAGCTGTCGGCCGTGGAGGTGCTTTCGTGGCGCGCGCGGACGATGCCACAGCTGTATATCATAATCCCGCGGCCATCGCGCGGCTTCGTGGACTGCATGTAACTTGGAATCACAATCTTTTGTGGGCGAATTCCCAGTTCACAAGAGCCGAAACCGAGATTCCAATCACAGCTTCCACGGCGAGAGACCCAAATTCTCCGGTTGAAAACGAATCTTCCCTGTTTCCATTAGGCGCTTTTGTGGCTGCAACATACGACTTTGGGCTTGAAAACTTCGGTTTTGGGCTGTCGGTGTTCGGTCCGAGCGGCACAGGGAAGATCGATTTTCCCACAGATGGTGGTCAGCGGTACATGATGACCTCTTTCGAGGCCATGTTGGCGTACTACAACGTCAGTGCAGCTTGGAAGTCTGAGAAGTTTGGCTTTGGTGTCACGCTGCAATATGCCGACCTTTGGTATTTAAACGACTCTATGGTCGTGGATGGTCAGCCCGGCGGCAATCTAAACCCTTATGCCAGCACTGCAGACGTTGAAGCGACGGTCAAGTTGAAAGATCGCACAGCGTTTACAATGCTTGTTGGTGCTTGGTGGAAGCCCTTGCAGTGGTTAGAGCTTGGAGCTTCGGGCCGAGTGATCCCAGTTTTCTTTGATCTAGAAGGTCACTACAGCCTTAGGAACGTAGCTGGCGGCACAACATTTACCGAGGAGCAGCTCAATGTGGCGAACCCTACGGCCAAAATGCAGCTTACATTGCCGCCAACAGCGAAGTTGGGCGCCCGATACATTCATGATCGGTTCGATGTAGAGCTTGATGTCGTGTATGAAGCTTGGTCCACGGTTGGCAAGTTCAATATTGACATGGGTGGATACATCACACTTCTTGCCAATGAACCGGCCCAGGACGTGCGCATCAACAAAAACTGGCGCGACACCATCAGTGTTCGACTGGGGAGCACCTTTAACATCACAGATCGGATCGATGTTTCCGCGGGTGCACTTTACGAACAAGGGGCCGTACCTAAGAACTATTCGCACGTAGACATTACTTCTTTCGACCGAGTAGGACTCTCGGCAGGCTTCAAGGTCAGTCTACTGGACCAGTTAGACCTTCGAGTCGCTTACAGTCATTTGTTCCAAGAGGACCGGGACGTTTCTGAAAGATATGGAAAAGTCATTCAGCAGCGGCCGGTTGCACAGTGTCCCGGTGATTGCAACGGTCTCACCGGTGTGATAGCGAACGCGGGGCACTTCGAGACCAGTTACGATCTTTTATCGTTCGCCATTGAGTGGCGGAGCGAGTAAACCTCAAACGCAAAAGCAACCTTGCAAGGCTGCAAACTCCGATCTGAGTGGACAGGAGTGAACTTGCAGGGGTGCAAACCGAAACTTGAAACCTCAAACCGAACCTTGAAGCGCTGCGAGTGGAATACCGAACCGCAAGAAAAGAGCTTCCAGGTCATAAAGGATCAATCATGGCACTGCGATATCTGTCTGGCGTGCAGCCATCTGGCCAACTTCACTTGGGAAACTACTTTGGCGCGATTCGACGCCACATTGAAGCGCAGGACGGCGCCTTTTACTTCATTGCAAACTACCACGCGATGACCACGATCCAGAATGGTGACGCGTTGAGGAAGAACATTCAGGACGCGGCCTGCACCTATCTGGCGCTCGGACTCGATCCTGAGCGCGCAACATTCTACCGGCAGTCCGACATTCCCGAAGTCACGGAGTTGATGTGGATGTTGGCGACCGTCACGGGCATGGGATTGCTTGAGAGAGCGACCTCGTTCAAGGACAAGAAGGAACGCGGCATTGCGGCAAGCATGGGTTTGTTCAACTACCCTGTTCTCATGGCTGCGGACATCTTGTTGTTCGACGCCGACGTTGTTCCTGTTGGTCCGGATCAGATTCAGCACGTTGAAATGACCCGTGACATGGCCACGTATTTCAACCAAACGTTCGGCGAGACCTTTAAATTGCCGAAGCATGAGTTAGGTGTGCCCGTTCCGGTGCCAGGATTGGACGGAGCAAAGATGTCGAAGAGCTACGGGAACACGATCCCGCTCTTTGCAAGGGGTAAGGAGCTCAAGAAGCTCGTGATGTCGATCAAGACGGACTCCACGCCGCTTGAGGAACCCAAAAACCCCGACACGTGCCCGGTGTTTGCGCTCTACAAGCTCTTTGCCAACGACGAAAAAGTGGAAGAGATGCGCCACAACTATCTCGCCGGCAACTATGGGTACGGTCACGCAAAGCTCGCACTCCTTTCCGCGATTCAGGAATGCTTCGCGACGGCCTACGACAAGTACGATTACTACCAATCGCACCTTGATGAAGTTGAGGACATCCTGCGGTACGGCGCCAAGAAAGCCCGAGCCGTCGCGGAAGTTCGAATCGAAGCCGCCCGCCGAGCAGTTGGCTTAAAGTAACCTCAATCCCCCGCCCTCAGCCTCAAGCTTCCTCCCCTACAAGATTCCTCCCCAACTCCTCACCCCACTGTTGACGCCCGTCAACTTCATTCCCAAGACTCCAGAACCAACCCTGACGCCAGTAAACCTCATTCCCAAGCCAAAAGACCCAACCCTGAAACCAGTAGAGACCAAGCGAGCCAGAGGGGT
>JAZUEA010000545.1:0-2230 GCA_045639945.1 Myxococcota bacterium | reverse complement strand
TGGGGTCTTCAATGGAAACTACAATCACTAATCGCGGATCACGCGCAGGCACAAATCCTGCAAATGAAGCACGAACGCGGTTTTGTGAGTACTTGCCACTGGAATCTAAGAGGTGCGCCGTACCGGTTTTGCCTGCCACTTCGTAACCAGGAATGGCTGCTCGTTTACCCGTACCGCCTTCATTGGTTACCATCACGAGACCGCGCGTGACTTCGTCAGCGACTTTTTTAGAAATCACACGGCGAAGTGGACGAACCGGAAATTCTTCAACAATTTGGCCGCGCGCATCGGTGATCTTGGAGATCAAGCGGGGTTGCATGAGCACGCCGCCGTTTGCGATGGCACCGTAGGCACGCGCCATTTGAAGTGGCGTAACAGTAAGACCATAGCCGTACGAAATGGTGGCTAAGTGAACCTGACCCCATTTTCGCGGTGAGTAGAGCGTGCCGGACGATTCTAATCGGTGTAGGCCGGTCGCTTCACCTAAACCAAATGCACGTAAGTAGTTGTGATATAAGTCTTTTCCAAGTCTTTGGCCGATCTGAGTCGCGCCGACGTTTGAGCTGTATTTCAACACTTCGAGCGTGGTCATTTCGCGAACAGCGTGTGAGTCGCGCACGAGTTTGGTGCCTACGCGATAAGTGCCGTTAAAACCTGGCCAAATGGTGTTTGGATGTGTTTTTCCAGCGTCCAATGCAGCACTAACAAGCAGCGGCTTGATGATAGAACCTGGCTCAAAAACGTGTGTGAGGATTTTATTTTCGCGATCTTCGGCGGCTGTTTCGCTCGGCGCATTTGGGTTAAAGGCCGGCGTTTGGGCCATTGCGAGAATGTCGCTGGTTTTGGGATCGAGCACGACAACTGTACCGCCCGCAGCGCCCATTTCTGAGATTTGATACTCAAGTGCGGATTCGGCGATTTGTTGAATGCGCGTATCGATTGTGAGCGTGACGTTGTTGCCGGCAAGTTGTTCCATGGGAACGGCACCATCAGACATGGCAATGCGTCGGTGGTGTGCGTTGTTGAAACCATTCGCACGAGTGCCATCGATTTGGTAGCGCTTTCCGGCAAGTTCACTGTCGTAGTCGCGCTCTAATCCCGCTTGTCCGTTGCCGTCGATGTCGGAGAATCCTAAAAGTGGGCCCGCCAAAACACCGTTTGGATAAGTGCGGTGTGATTCGTCTTCAAATCGAATGCCAGGCAGATTCAAAGCTTCGATTCGCTCTGCTTGTTCAACGTCAATTTGGCGTGCGAGCCAGATAAACGTTTTTTGATGAGCTTCGAAATCTTTTAGGAAACGCTTGTTTAGAGGAATGATTGCGTTGATTGCGTCAAATGTTCCCTTGGGATCTTCGATCTTTTTAGTGTTAGCGATGATCGAGGGACGCATCGCGCTCAATGCAAGTGGTCGATTGTGGCGATCGAGAATGGCGCCGCGGCTGCCGCGCAGTGTAATGACAGCATGGTGCTGCCGTCTGGAGCGGTTGGTGAATTCCTCGTTTCGATCCAACTGCAAACGGACGGCATTAAAAATTAAATAGAGGAAGCCCGCGACAAAGAGGAACGTGATGAAGACCATCCACTTTTTGCTCGGGCCAGGTTCGTGTGTGACGTTAGAGCGGAAAAAGTTAGCGGCCATTGTCAACCTCCTGCTTTTTCGTCACGTTTTTTGAGTTTGCCTCAGATTCTGAATCCTGAATGATTTTAGGATATTTCACTCGGATCACAACATCTGGACGCGGCACAGACAAGCCGGCGCGAAAGGCGAGCGGTTCGATACGCGTTGGATCCAATAGCTCGGCTTGCTCAATCAAAAGACGCTGTCGTTGATCTTCAAGGTCACGGCGGGCAATATCGGCTTCGGTGATTTTAAATCCCAACTCTACTTGCTGATAGCGCGCAGTCACTTCGCGAATGCAAACGAAGGCCGCCATGCTGACCACTGCGAGAGTAAGGATAAAAAATCTCATCGCGTGCACCCCAAATCTTCAGAAATGCGGCGAATGACGCGCAAACGAGCACTGCGGGCACGCGGATTCGCTTCTTTTTCTGAGTCGTTGGCGACCACTGCATGCCGCGTAATTAACTCGAACGCCGGTGGTGTGGCGTTGGGCGGCGGCGGTAATCCACGGCGCGGAGGTGGCGGTGGCTCGGTCAGCGCGCGGAAAGCGTGTTTGACAGCACGATCTTCCAGCGAGTGGAAACTGATGACAAGTCGGAGGCCAAGCGG
>JAZUEA010000544.1:0-2036 GCA_045639945.1 Myxococcota bacterium | reverse complement strand
CATTCCGCCCGTTCACGACGCCTCCGTTCCGACTTATCCGCAAAGCGACGCGTCGCGTCCTGGTCCGCAACCGGTGACACCGGACAATGAGGAATGGGAAACGCGCAGTGTGGCAAGCTCAGGTTGCTCTACCACTGGATTTGGCAATCATTTCGGAGCCTTAATGCTTTTTGCAATTTCAGCATTGGCCATGTTGCTTCGCCGTCGTGGTGTGTTGGTGGCCGCGCTTCTTTTTGTGTTCGGTCTCAACAACAACGCATTCGCGAAACCGCACGAAGCGCTGAAACTCGAACTTTTGCAGACAGGTTACTTCGAAAAGTCAATCATTTCGCCGAATTCGCAGCACGCACTTGTTACAGCCGAAGACTCATTGTTCTTGCTGAATTTGCCCCAAAACGAGCTCACGCTTTTTGCGCAAGGCAACGGTGTGGCGCGTAGGCCGATGTTTGCAAATGACAACGAAGTTTTGTTCCACAATCCCGAGCAGAACGCGTTGGCCTGGCCTGCGCTCGCAAAGTCCATTGATGGCAAAGACTTTTTGCCGCAGTCGCCGCGATTCCCGACCATTCACTTGCGTGGCGACAATATTTATGTGCGCCGTTCCATGAACGCCGATCTTGAACTTTTGGGCGACGAGCAAACGCGTTACGTAACCGGCATTCTTTCGCCTAATCGCCAATTTGTAGTGCTTTGGAGCTTGAGCGGCGAACTCACGCTGGTAAACCTTGAAACTCAAAAAGAAATCTCTCTTGGCCGCGGCGAAAATCCTGCTTTTGCTCCAAACTCACAAACACTTGTTTTCGAGCAAACCGAAAGCAACGGCAACGAAATCACCGGTTCTCGCCTGTTTTTGATCCAGCTTCGTGATCGCTTCGAACCCGAGCCCATCAACGTCAGCGCCGAAATGCCTCGTTTTCCCGCTTTGAGCAGCGACGGCTCACTCTTCTTTACAAACCAACTTGGTCTCTGGCGCGCGGAAATTCGCTAATGACTGTTCTCGGAATGCCCTTATGGGCGGTGATTTCCCTTTTTATATTCGCTGCATTGCTTATTCCGCAGCTGTATTTTTGGTTTATTGAACGCCCCAGGTATCAACGCCCCAAACGCGAAAAACCGCTTTTGGTTCCCACCGAAGATGGTTGGCGAATCAGCCTGACTCACGTGCCGCCCAAATCGCCGGCAGCCAACGTCGCGCCGGTCATCTGCATTCCGGGATTGGTTTGTAACACCGCGATTTTTGACCTGAATCAAGAACACAGCTTGGCAAACAGTTTGGCTGAGCGCGGCATCGATGTTTGGTTGCTGGACCTTCGCGGTGCCGGCGCCAGTGATCGAGCCGGTCAGAAAAGCGCAACGCTCGAAAATACCGTTTTACCTTTTTGTTACGGCCTCAAAGAGTACGCACTTTTAGACACAATGGCCGCCATCGACGCCGTTAAACAAGCGACAGGCGCTGAAAAAGTCAGCTTGCTTGGTCACTCTTTGGGCGGCATCATTTCCTACTTGGCAGCCTCAAAACGCAACGACATTGCATCCATCGTTGGCCTCGCGAGCCCGTTCGACTTTTCCGAACACAAAAAAACGCTGGGCGGTTTCTACTATCACCTGCTTCATTTTGTGGGCCGCCACCGATTGCCTGTGATGCTCGCATTTTTGAGCCGCTTCATCGTTGCTTATTTTTGCCGCTTCTTGCCCATAGACCTGGCCATGCAACCCCGCATGATTGCAGGCCCAGCGCGCCGTCAAATGGCTCTCGATTCGTTGGTCGACGTGCCGCCGCAGCTGTTTTTTGAGTTTTCTCACGCCATTTGCGAACCGCACGAAAACAGCGATCGACTGATGCCAACCTTTGGCGATACGCGCGCGCAACAAATGCTCAATCTGAACATGCCGATTTTGACGCTGGCGGCGGAATTTGATCGTTTAGCGCCAGAATCTTCGGTTCAAGCGATTCGCAACCACATTGTAGAACCAGGTCCACAAAAGCATCTTTTCTTTAAAGATTTCGGTCACGTTGACATTGTCATTGGCGACAC
>JAZUEA010000543.1:0-5600 GCA_045639945.1 Myxococcota bacterium | reverse complement strand
CGCCCTCGCCGCCAGCGAGAAACGCCGCCCGCTGTCGGGTAAACCAAATCGCCACCGGCCCCCTAGCCCGCTCGCCGCCAGCGAGAAACGCCGCCCGTGCCGGGCAACCCCAAAAAGCCGTTGGGCAAAAAACAAAGCCGCTTGCGTCCGGGCAAGAAAGCAGAGTATGTTTTCCAAAAAACATATTGATCTTCATCAATATGTCTACTATCATCCTCCACTGGTGAGGTGAGCGAATGACCCGTGAAGATATTTCTGCAATTTGTAAAGCAATGTCTGATCCGAATCGCCTGAAGATTATTGAGCTTTTGACAAAAGGCGAAGAATGTGCTTGCCATTTATTGGACGAGCTTCAAATCGTGCAACCTACATTAAGCCATCACATGAAAGTCCTAAGTGATTGTGGTCTTGTGTCTTACCGTAAAGATGGGAAATGGATGTATTACACCATCAATTGTGAGCGATTTAAGGAATTCAAAAAATACATCTCCCGAATATCTTGCTGCGACAGCGTTGCCAAAAATTGCTGCTGCGACAGGTAAAAGTCGGTGTTGCAGAGAGTTTTTTTTAATGAAATAAATTGATGATTGTCGATTTGAGAGGTGAGAATCATGTGGTCAATTATCCAAGATCAACTTTTAGGCATGAAATGGTTGAACGATCTGATCGGCGCCGCTCTATCAAGCTTTGGCTTGGATACAAACTCGCGAACTGGCGGCAGTGTGCAGTTCTTCATTTATGATGTCATTAAAATCACAGTCTTATTATGTGTATTAATTTTTGTGATTTCTTACATCCAAAGTTTTTTTCCGCCAGAGCGCAGTAAGAGCATCCTCGGGCGATTCCATGGTATTGGCGCAAACATGATTGGTGCATTACTTGGCACAGTTACACCATTTTGTTCTTGTTCTAGTATTCCAATTTTTATCGGATTTGCCTGCGCAGGCTTACCATTAGGTGTAATTTTTTCGTTTCTTATTTCATCTCCGATGGTGGATTTGGGCAGCCTAGTATTGCTTATGAGCATTTTCGGACCAAAAATCGCTATCGCTTATGTGATTTTGGGACTTGTGATTGCTGTGTTCGGTGGAACAATCATTGAAAAATTACACTTGGAACAGGAAATTGAAGATTACATCCGCAATGCCAAAACAGTTTCACTTGAAGAAGAAAAATTGACCATCAAAGAGCGTCTTATCTATGCCAAAGATCAGATGGTGGCAACCTTCAAAAAAGTATTTCCCTATATTTTATTGGGCGTTGCAATTGGCGCATTCATCCACAATTGGATTCCTGAAACATGGATTGAAAATGCATTAGGCAATAAAAATCCGTTTGGTGTCTTATTGGCGACTCTGGTTGGCATTCCGATGTACGCCGATATTTTTGGTGCCATTCCTGTGGCAGAGGCATTGTTGGCAAAAGGAGCTCAGCTTGGAACCATTTTGAGTTTCATGATGGCGGTTACAACTTTGAGTTTGCCATCGTTGGTTTTGCTTAGAAAAGCGATTAAAACCAAATTGTTAGCGTTGTTTATCGCCATTTGTGTTGGAGGCATTATCATTGTTGGTTACGCATTCAATGCATTCCAATCGTTACTTTTGTGAGTAAAAACATTTTGATTAATACAATCGTGCGATTGTAGATGGCGACAAGGACGGTGAATAAAGCTCTCAACGAGTGTTCAACGATGAAAGCTGAAGCTCAATCATTTTGATTGTCTTCTATTTGTTTTACCTGGGATTATGTGCCCATCTTGAATTGGAGAGTGTAAAATGGGACTGTTCGGATTGTTTGGTAAGAGGAAAGAAAGCGCTTGTGGTTGCTGCAGTTCTACGCCAATCGTTGAACTTGATAGCAATAAGAGCAATGTGTCGGAATCTGTAGTAATTCAGAAGTGCTGCGAAGAGAGCGAATGCACTATCAAAAGCATCAAGGTGCTTGGCCCAGGCTGTAAAAGCTGCCATGACTTAAATCAGGCAAGCAAGGCTGCTGTTGTAGAATTAGGCATGAATCTTGAAGTGGAATACATCACCGACATGGAAACCATTGTCAGTTATGGTGTGATGAGTGTGCCTGCTCTTGTTGTTAACGAAAAGGTGGTTTCGATGGGAAGAACACTGAAACCAGCTGATATTATTAAACTATTTAAGAAGCTGGGGTACTGCTGAGAAAACACATACTAACAAAATATCACTTGGTCTGTTCTGTGCACTCAATGCCATCTTTGGTGTAAGAGCAGAAGTCGTAACAGTACTAGCGACCACCCTGGCCTTGGTTCTAGAGTTCGTTGACCGTGTGAGATTCGTGATTCACTTGCATACAAGTCATGTATTGTTCTGCGTTTTCTTTGTATTCTTCGCAGACTGAAGCCCATTCTGCATTGGCGCGATCATACATGTTATCAAAAGTGTAATAATCATCGCAGGCTTGGGCATGCTTACTTGTAATGTCGGCTTTTGCAAGTGGAGCGGACTCATCCACATCTGATTCCGCTGAAATATCGCCGTAGTATTCTGAGATCAGTTTGGAGCGAGACAGATCGCCGCCAGCTTTAATGCATTCGCTGAAGAAGAGGCGGCTCGTAGCGACGAAGGCATCCATGCTCATTTCGCTGGCAACGCAGGGTTTATCGCCAAAGCGTTTGCACAAATGTTGGTAGGTCATTTCGAGCGAGCCTAATGCGGTGCACTGCTCGAGAAGAGCGGCTTCAACGGTTTCGCCTAGATCTGGCTTGATGTTTTCCTGTTGACCGCCGCAGCCCATTGCACAAAGACCAGAAAGAAAAAGCATGAATTTTCGGTACATTAGAAAACTCCCAAATCAAAAAAACGAAAATTGAGTATAAAAATACACTTCTTTTGTCAATGGAATGTGATTCATATATTTCAATTTGTGATTTGTGCGTTTTTAAAAGTCTGTTTTGCGATGTAAGTGCGATTTTATAGGTGGTGTACATCGCGGCTAGAGCACGATTTAAGATTGTTGATAGATTTGTGAATGATAAGTGTAAGTCTTGAGGCAGTAATTATTTTTGGAAACTGCTCTGCGATTTTTGATTGAGCTGGTCTGCTCATTTTAGCCACATCTTTATGACGGAACCTCGCTAAAATGGTCCTGGATTCAAAGTGAGTATGCAAAAATTGCTGAGTAAAAGGCGAGGCAATTCCTGTGCTGCTGCAAATTCTTTTAGAGAAGTGTGGCTGAAATTGTTTGCTATCAATCTGAAATTTACCAATCGCTAAAAAACAAACGGATTTGTGACTAGACAAAATTAATTAGAACTTTTTTGAGTCAATTTTTGGTAAAAAAACGGCAGTTTTGGATCGAGAAGGGGAAAGCCAAAATGAAAAAACTGTTAATTTTGGCGCTCGTGCTGGCTGGTTGCGCAAGTGAACAATCGAACATCGACAACGTGCCGGTCGATTTGGCTGAGCAATCGATTTTAAATGGCCAAATTGAAACAGGATTTCCAGAAGTTGGTGCTCTGGTCCGCAAATACGTTTATTACGGATCTCCGTATTACAACTGGACGTTTTGTACAGGAACGTTAATTGCGCCTGATTGGGTTTTGACGGCTGCTCACTGTCTCGATAATCAAAATTTGAGTGAACATGCCGAAGAAGATATTTATTTCTTCTTGGGAGACAACATTCCGCCTTTGATTTCGGATGCTCCAGCTGACCTAAAACTCTATGCGACGGATCGCAAAATTATGCATCCGAAGTTCTCTCCAACCTATCACCACTACGATATTGGACTTCTCCATTTAACAGAGCCGGTGACAGATGTTGAGCCGGCGCTTCTCAATGATGAGCGACTCGAAAGCCATCTTGACGAAACGATTATGTCACTTGGTTTTGGTCGAAGTGACCTCAATGATTCTTTGAGTATTGGTGTTAAAAAGTCGCTTTCTCAAACGATTTTTGAAATGACGGATGCCACCGTGCTGGCTCGTGCTGAGAATGCAGGCATTTGCAATGCAGACTCCGGTGGTCCAGATTATCTCGAAATCGGTGGAACTAAGAAAATTATATCTGTTCACTCAACAATCCAGAGTCAACCAAAGTGTCTTGGTAATTCCTATTCAGCTCGCGTTGATTCTTTGGTTGACTGGATCCGTGCGCAAGTGGGTGAAACTCCTTCTTGCACCAATGAATCGTGTTTCTGTGAGCAAGCCTGTGGTGAAGATGGTATCTGTGATAATCTAATTTGTAATAACACAAGTTCTTGCTCTGATATCTATTCGATGTGGCTTTCTCCATCTTCTACTTCTATTGATTTAATGATTATGTATTCACATTCAACGCAACAAGCACTGAGCGATTTCGAAAAATATCGCGAGTGCTACTATGTGTGTGCTGATCAAGAACAGTCACAGACAGATTATGAATATTGGAGACGCTGCCTTTATGAAACCTGCTCTGATTCTTATATTCAATGCATGATGAGTGAAATGAATTTCGAAGCGAATGATTGTGAATCTGTATTTAACGCTTATCAAGAAAGTGGATGGCACGCAACAGAGCAAATTGCAAGTCAAGCCACTGAATCTGCTGCGGCAGAATTTTTAACTCTGTATGCCTGCATGAATTACTTCAAGTGTGCACGAGATACAGATCCAGAATCATGCCTTCTTCAAAATTGCAAGACTGAATATTTGACTTGCAAGCCACAAAAAAACTGCTCTTTGCTGGGTGGTGACTGTGTGGAAGGTTATGCATGCACACAATCTGGTTCAGAAACTTATTGCAAGCCTTCTCAAAACCTTGAAAGAGGCCAGAATTGTTCGCTTTCTGAGCAAGAATGTGCAGATGGTCTCATTTGTGTTTCAGGTGATTCTGGTGATGGCATTTGCGAGAAATCTTGCAGTGAAGATTCACACTGCGACACACAATACTGCAATCTGACTACACTTTCTCAGTTGGGCGTTGGTTTCTGTGATGAGATGCCTGAAGTGGATGCAGAAGTAGATGCAGAAGTAATCGATGCAGAAATCGTAGATGCAGAAGTCGACGCTGCTGTATCTGATATTGAAGTAGATGCGACACAGTCTGCGCCGGAATCTGATTCTGGTGTGGTTGATTACACTTCTGGTTCCAGCGACAGTGGTTGCGCAGTTGGATTTGCTCCTACTGGCAACTCTTTATGGTTCTTGGGCTTACCAGTGTTGCTTTTGCGTCGCCGCAAGTAAAAAATTGTGGTAGCACGCGGCCGTTACCTGCACAAAAAATTTCTAATTGAAAATGAGTGCCTTTCAGTGAACTGCGGCTGAAAGGTGTATTTTAGATACAATTTGAAATTTACTCGTTGCCGCGAAGCAAAAAAGTCGAGCGCTGAAGCAAATTTTTTTCGTTTAGACCTATAAAATTTCTCAAAAGCAACATTCGTAGAATAAAAAACATTGGCTTTCGTTCAATGCGCCGCTTTAAAACTATCTGCAACTTGCCCATGAAAGTTGGCGAGTTAATGCATTGGGTGGAATGGTTGAACGATGCGAAATTTAAAAGGTTTTCTCTCGGTTGCGCTTGCTCTTGCCTTTTGCGGAGAGGCCGCCGCTGAAGCGCCTTCGGTTGAAACGCTGGATCAAGTCGGAGGCC
>JAZUEA010000542.1:0-8612 GCA_045639945.1 Myxococcota bacterium | reverse complement strand
GGTTCGCAACAGCGCCGAATGAGACGGGCGAAGGCGATGAATGGACGCTTGCAGATGTTGACGCTGCAGGTGTTGCTCATCAGGTTTTTGCGCGGCGCATTTCGCCGGGTTACCTGTTGCTTCTGCGAACCGGGGAAAAAGTGATCCCCGGTTTGGCGCTGTTTAATCTTCGCATTGCAGCGCCGGATATTGCCTGCGAGCTCTAATGCGCTTCCTTGTCCTCCACGGTCCCAACCTGAATCGCTTAGGCACTAGAGAGCCTGAGATTTATGGCACCAAAACGCTTGCTCAAATCAACGACGAGCTGCAATCAACAGCGCGTGAGTTGGGTGATGAGTTGCGCGTGGTGCAATCAAACCACGAAGGCGCTCTTTGTGATGCGATTCACCAGGCTGCGGATGATCACTTCGACGGCATCATCTTAAATCCTGCCGGTTACGGACACACCAGCGTCACATTGCGTGATGCGATTTTGTCTGTTTCTCTGCCGGTTGTGGAAGTTCACCTTTCCAATCCAGCAAGCCGAGAGTCTTTTCGACGAATCTCCATGGTGAGCGACGTTGTTTTAGGCACGATCGCTGGATTTGGTTCTATGAGTTACAACTTGGCGTTAATCGCCTTACATAACAAATTCTCTTTGAAATAGGGTGACTTATGTACCTTACTTCTGAGTTCCGCAAAGGCCTCAAGATTGAATACGAAGGCTCTCTTTGGGTGATCGTCACCTGCGAGCACGTTAAACCGGGCAAGGGCGTGGCTTTCGTCAAGACCCGCATGAAGAACATGATCGACGGCCGCGTCGTCGATTTGAACTTCCGCTCTGGCGACAAGGTTGGCCGTCCGGACGTTATCGAAGTGCCGATGCAGGTCCTCTACAAGGAAGGCGAATCCTGGACCTTCATGGATTCTCGCAGCTACGAGCAGATTTCTGTTCCGTGCGAGGACTTGGGCGACGCCGCCAACTTCCTCAAGGAAGACATCGAAGTGGACGTGGTTCTCTACAACGGCCGCGCGATTGACGTCGATCTTCCGAACTTCGTTGAACTTCGCATCACCAAGTGCGAGCCCGGCGTCCGTGGTGATACCGCTCAGGGCGCGACCAAGCCCGCTACCCTCGAAAGCGGTGCCGTTGTTCAAGTCCCGCTCTTCGTTGAAGAAGGCGAAATCATCCGCGTGGACACTCGTTCCGGCGAGTACTGCGCGCGCGCTGGCCGCTAATCGGAGTCGTCATGCGTCTTTTTTCTCTCGCTTTGCTTTTAGCAACATCCTCTGCGTTCGCCTCGCCAGTGCTCGACGTCAATACGCCTGAGCCGGTTCTAAGCGATTTTTCTGTTGGAAAGAGCTCGATCAAAATCAAGCTCGGCGAGGAACAAAAGGCGCTTGCGGCAAAGCTAGGCGTTACGGACGAAGGAAAAAAGAAGTCCAGTGCGTTCACGTTTAAATCGGGTGCTGCAACATTTAAAGGCCGCGGCCACCTTTCTGAGATGATTTATGACGTGAAAGCTGCGGGCGATTTGTCGGTTCGCGTTGAAGGCGAGCCGGTTTCGCTCGATCCATCGGTTGCGTTGGCCGATTTGCAAATTGCTGGTTGCGCGGCGCCTGATGGCAACACGCGTGCATGTGAAGGCGGTTTGTGGATTGAAAAATCCACGGACGGTTTGAAGGTGCATGTGGCGCGTTCATCGATTGCGGATTTGAGTGGTTCTTGGCGTGTTTCTAAGTTCTTGGTTTTGGGCAACGGCCGCATGCGTCCGGATTTGGGCAAAAATGGCCCAGGACAGATTTCGGCGACTCAAATCAAGTTGGGTGATTCGCGCTGCGAGCCCAAAGAAGAAAACGTCAACATTCTCACGCGCGAAAATTGGCTTGCCTTATTGGATGTGTCGACCGACGAATTCAACGATGTGCCTGTCGTGTTTGACGTTTCCACCGGTTGCACCGACGTGTTGGCCCACCTCTACGCAGTGGGCGATAAAATGATCGCACACCGTGCGCAGGTACTTTACGTTTTTGAACGTCGTTCCGGACGCTGATTTCTGATTAATTCAGAAATGAAAAGGGCCCCCAATTTGGAGGCCCTTTTTTTATGCCGAGATTTTAGAGCAAATCAGAATGTGCTCTTGAACTTCTCGAATGCGCTCCAAGCGGCTTTGAGCGGTTCCATCGGCAAATCGAGGCGCATGTGGAGAGTTTTTTCTTCGCCAGCGGCCGAAATTGTCAAACCGGTTTGGCTGTTGATGTCCTTCAAAATTTCAGCAATAGGCGTGTCGGCGACGATTTGGCGAGCGGCTTCGATGGGGTTGAACGTCAAAATCGCAAACGAGTTCGGAACCGCTTGGTTTAGAGCTCGCTTGGCCATGGCGGATTGGTCTAAGCCATTCTGGCGCTTGAAGATTTCGTCCATGCGGGCGGCTGAACGCTCAGCATTATCCAAAAGAGAGAAGGCGAGCAAGCCGTCTTTTTGAGCGAAGTCCACCGTGAGCTCACTCTTCGAGCTCGTAAGATTTGCAAGGCGCGTGCTCATTTTGTGGCGCTGATCATCGGTGAGTGTGCCGATGACTCGGTGCATGTCTACGTCGCCAACTTTGCCCGCGCTGGCGGTGTAGGCGAGCGGCACAGAGTAAAGCGGCGCCAAGGCAGGATCGCTCACCATGTTCGCCACTTCAGTGAGCGCCGTTTCGAGCTTTCCGCCATCGGTCGCATGCGCGAGAACAAACACGGTGGAAGCTTTATCGCCCTCAGCTTGCGGGAACGCTGTGAACACGGCCTGACCATCAAAGGACTTCAGACCACCCAAGAAAGTGTCGCGCTTAGCCTGGTATTTCTCAGTTAAACCGGGAACTTTCGCCTCGCCAGCATCAACAAACGCGGTCTTGAACGATTCTTCGAGCGAGGAGAAATCCACGCCACCCATGGAAAGCGACAAGAAGAACGGCGCTTTTTCTGGAACTTTCTTGAGCAAATCATGCGGTTGCGCTTTGAGCTGCTTCAAGAATCCCAATAATTCCAAGGGCTTTTCAGCTTCTTTGAAACCAAGAGAAGCGTTGATTTGCAAACCTTCAGCTTCGGCTGTGAGCGAAAATTCCGCGCTCGAAAGGTGGGGCAGCGCAAGTCCCGCAGCGGCAACGATGTTGCGCGAATCCAAGCCCACTTGGTTCAAAAGACCATGGAAGTTCTTGATAGAACGACGGATTGGAGTGAGCGCGAGAGAAGTCTTGTTTTCGTAAGCCTGCAAGAAGTGGTCGAAATCGACAGAAAGCGATCCCAATCCCTTCATGTTGGACTTGGTCAGCTGCTCAAGGAACGGCTTGAAATCCTGAAAGAGCGTAACTTCGCGAGTAAAGACCGCGAAATTATTGATGAAGTTCACGTAAACTGGGCGATTAGAGGTCTCAACTTTGAGGTAGCTGTACTGATTGCCCTGATCGTCCTTTTTCTTTTCGATTTCAGGCAGCGTGGCAACAAAAGCGTCTGGCGAAGTTACGCCCACCAAAACAATCGAACCATTTTGGTATTTTTTGGGATTCGCGAGCGCGAAACGAATCGGCTGCTTGCGATCGAACGCCGCCACACTGGTTAAGTTGGCTTCGCCCTGCAAAAGTGCCGCTGCCATGTCTGAAAGCGAAGAAAACGGCAAAACAGTGTTGATGAGTGTGCTGAGTTCACCCAGTGCGCTTTCAAGCGGAGCCGTGCCACCGTAGGCAATGATATCGAGCGGAATGGTCACCGGCGCCGGAGCAACCGCTGTGTTCGTGGCAGGTGCGTTGGTCTTCGGAGCGTCGCTCGTTTCATTCTTAGAGCAACCCGGTAAAGCACCCATCAAACAAAGGCAAAGTGCTAAAAAGCGGCTGTGAGTCTTCATGATGTTCCTTTCAATAGAACGCAGCGGATATAGAATTGAATTGAGCAGATATAGGTAGTTGAATCCCTGGTGGTCAACCGTTTTGATGTTCGCTTTTATTTAATCAAGATGTGAATTCTTGTACTTTCTTGCTGTTGACTTGACAAAAAGAGCTTTTGACTGCTATCCCACCAGGATTGTTTTTTAATCGTTTATCCAAGGAGTTTGCTTTGCGCTTCCGTCACCTTGTATGGATTCCCTTCCTTTATGCCGCTGAAGCTTCTGCCGAAGTGACTCCCATGAGCCTTGAAGGCACTGTTTTTGCTGGTGGTTTTGAGGGCGATGCCGTTTTGGATCACGCTGCTACCGTTGGTGCTCGCGTGATGTTTTCTCCCATTTCACTTGTGGGGGCAGAACTCAGCTACAATGCTGTTTTCACGTCTCACACCAAGCGTTCGGGTGACTTCCAAACCGAAAAAACGACAGAAGACAAGGTGTTGCACAACCTTTCGTTGGGTGGCGTGTTGAATTTGGCCGACACGATGGTCACACCTTATCTTGCAATGGGTGTTGGCATGGTCATTCTGGATGACGTTGATTTCGCCTGGCATGCTGGCATGGGCGCACGTTATTTCTTGAATGATTACATTGGCTTCCGCGCAGAGATTCGTGGTGTGTTTGCACCAGATGCGCCGGCTGAAGACAATTTCGCGCACTTCGAAGGTACGCTCGGTGTTGTGGGGCGTTACGGTTTTGTGAAACCTGCTTACGTGCCTGACGCGACAGCAACGGAAACGACCGAAGAAAAGCACACGCCAAAGATCGTCATTCGCGACAAGCCAAAGACTGAAAAATCGGATGAAGCTGCCGAAGCGCCTAAGACTAATAAGCCGAAAACTGAAGTGAAAGCTGAAGAGCCGAAGACCGAAGAAGCAGCGCCGGCTGAAGAGCCCAAGGCTGAAGAAGCAGCGCCGGCTGAAGAGTCCAAGGCTGAAGAAGCAGCGCCGGTTGAAGAGCCGAAAGCTGAAGAGCCTGCCACTACGGACGCACCTGCGGCTGACGTTCAGCCCTAATGCTCCCGTCCAACCCCTCCATGTAATTCTATGTTTCGATGGGCGCTCATGGGGCGCGTCGCGCTGGGGACGCTGCTCGGTTTGGGAGTGCTGGGCACTGCGGGATTTCTCGCGTACCAGCCGCTTGTTCGCACATTGGTTGCGCAGGAAGTTTCGGAGCGTTCCGCCAAGCTTGGGCTCGAAGTTCGCCATGGCTTGGTCGATGCGCGTGGCTTTTTGGACGCCATCGAAATTCAGGGTGTGCGCGTAGGTCCGCTTGAAAATCCGCTTGCGGTTGTGCCGCTGACCACGCTTGTTATCGATAAAAACGCTTTAAAAAATCGAGAGTTTAATCTTCGAGCGATTAAAGAAGTACGTTTGAATGCGCCCGTCGTTCACACGGAAAGTGATGGCACGCTCAAAGGTTTATTTACTGCTCTCAAAAATGCGCTGCCGCGTTCAAATTCAAACACTGCATCTGCAACACCGCGTAAATCTTCATATTTGCCGAGTTTAAGCATTGTAAACGGCCGTGTTGTGGATCATGGCGGCGCGGCGGAACTCTCAGGGCTCAATGTTTCGTTTGATGCCGGAAAATTTTCCGGTGGTTTCGTTTTGGTTCAGCCAGACATGGGCCCATGCACGTTTGAAGGCACGTTCAATCGCGCCGAAGAAAATGTGCAAGTTCGCTGTGAGCGCGCCTTTGATCAGCCGCTGCCGGGTGATTTCGTTTTGTCGGCTGGCGTGGTTGAGTTCCAACATAAGCCCACGCCCAAAGTTCGAGTGCCGGCTGCGCGTTTGACCGCAAAATCCGGTGAACTTTCCTCGGCACACAGTTTGCTGGGCGGCATCACAATGGACGCTCAAATCGAGCTGGTGCGCGGCTTGGATGGTTGGCCGGTCGAAGTCGATCTCGTTTTCCCAGGAGGCGGCCGAATTGCGAGTAAAGGGCAGGTGAACGAACAACACGTTTCTATGCGCTGTTCGGTTGAGTCACTCGATTTGGGTGGCGTTTCTCCTGCATTTTCGGGGCGTTTCACCGGAGACCTTTCAGTTGAAGGTGATCGCAAACAGCGATTGCTCGAACTTCAAGGCCATGGGCGTTTAGATCAAATTGTCTTTGAACATCCGGCTCTTTCGGATGGCCCGATTGGTCCGTTCGATCTTTCTGTGAATGGCGATTTGACCATTGCGGTTCCGGAATCTGCGGAATCGTACAAAAAGTTCACGGCTGATTTGAGTCGCTTCAGAGTCACGTTGGGTGACGTGCCGTTTACCGGCGAAGCGCATTTGGATACCACCGGCGAGTTCAAGCGATTTAATGCTGCGATTTCAACCGGAATTGTGCGAGGCGACGCGCTTACAGCCGCGATTCCAAAAGGACTTTTGCCCAATCTTCAACCGCTGCATTTTGAAGGCCAGACCAGTTTTTCAGGTCGCGTTGACATCAATTTTGAGCGTTTGAAAGAGACTGTTTTAGAGGCAAATCTCGATCTCAAGCGACTAAAACTTATCGATTACAGTCCGGCCATCGATTTTAAAACGCTGCGCCACGAGTTCACGACCGTTTTTGAAATGCCCGATGAGACGATTCTTACGCGGCAGCGCGGTCCTGAAACGCCTGATTGGGTGCCGCTCGAAGAAATGCCCGAACTTTTGCCGAATGCAGTTATCAGCCAGGAAGATGGCGGATTTTACAAGCATAAAGGCGTGAGCATGCTCCACTTGCGAGGTTCTTTGATTCGCAATTTGGAGCGAGGTGCTTTTTCTCGCGGTGGTTCCACGTTGACCATGCAGCTTGCGCGAAATCTCTTTTTAAATCGCCGAAAAACGCTTGGTCGGAAACTCGAAGAGATCATTCTTACGTGGCTTTTGGAATCTGAGTTCACAAAAGAAGAGCTCATCACGCTTTACCTGAATATCGTGGAATTTGGCCCTGATATTTTTGGTATTCGTGAAGCCGCTGCGCATTATTTCAAGCGTTTGCCGCGTGATTTAACGATTGAGCAGCAAGCTTTTTTGGTTAGACTTCTTCCTTCGCCGCGTGCCCTTTACGAGCAATTTGAAAAGGGTAAACTCAAACCTTCTTACAAACGCAGCATGGAGCGACTTCTTAAACTTTGCATCGATAAAGGTTACATCTCTGAAGAAGATCGCAGTGAGATCGATGAGAAAACCTTTTTTGATGTTGAAGATTTGCTGACGCAAGCAGAGGAAAAACCGCTGCCTGTGCTGCCAATGTTGGAGCCTGAGGATCGCGAGAAGGAGGAAACTCGATGAGGGTTGTGATTTGCCCGGACAGCTTTAAAGGCTGCCTTTCCGCGCCAGAAGTGGCCTCTGCACTGGCTCAAGGCGTAACAAGCGCTGTACCCGGCGCTTCCGTTGTGCTTTGTCCGCTGTCTGACGGCGGCGAAGGGATGCTGGACACGCTCAAGTTTTACGTCCAAGGCGAATCTAAAATCGTCGAAGTCCGCGGTCCATATGGAGAATCGGTTCAAGCCGAATTCCTTTTGGCGGCAGATGGAACGGCCTACATCGAAATGGCTCGCGCATCAGGCCTTTCTCTGACTTCGCAGCGCGATCCGCTTCAGGCGTCGTCGTATGGCACAGGGCAGTTGCTCAAAGCTGCGATTGAAGCGGGCGCTCAGCGCGTAGTGATGGGGCTTGGTGGTTCAGCTACGGTTGATGGTGGCATGGGCGCGCTTCAGGCGTTGGGTGTTCGTTTTTACGACGCCGATGACGAGCTCTTGAAACCCGTCACGTGCGAGCTGTTGCGACTCGATCACATTGAGTTGCCCGAAAATTTGCTCGAAGGCGTGAAGTTGACCGTGCTTTGCGATGTGCTCAATCCGTTGTTGGGTACAAGTGGCGCGGTTCGCTGTTTTGGTCCGCAAAAAGGCGCGAATGCGTCGGATATGGCGATGCTCGAAGAAGGTTTGCGTTTGTTTGCGAAAGCGATTGAACGTGAAACGGGCATCGATCCATCAAATTTTGACAGCGGTGGTTCTGCTGGTGGCTTAGCTGCCGGATTTGCCACTGTGCTCGGCGCTACACTTGATTCAGGCGCGCTTTTCTTTGTTGAGCTCGCTCAGCTGCGAGAGTCGATCGATAGCAGCGATTTTGTCATGTGCGGTGAAGGGCGAATTGATTACCAATCGCTTTTCGGAAAAACCGTTTCAGCTGTAATTCCAGCTGCTTCCGGTAAGCCTGTTTTTCTTTTTGCAGGCGATTTAACCGCTAAAGCTGAGCTCTGGTACCTGAAAAATTTCCCGAACCTCGTTCTTTTTTCGATTCAGGATGCACCGCGCAGCCTTGAATCAGCCATGGATGAGGCGCCTCAGTTGCTTTCAAGAGCGGCCGCACGTGCTGCTCGGATTTGGTCGTTGCGATGATTCGAAGCTTTGCCCGACATCTTCCTTTCTGCTTAAGTTTCGCCGCGTTAAGTGCCCTTGTGGGATGTGGTGCTTCTCGAAGCGAAATTCCTTCGGGAACGCTGAAGCTCAATAATTTGACGGGCGGTTCTTACCTTACGGGCTGCTTGAGCGGTGATCGCTTGTGGGCGGTTCGTTCGTTTGAACTTGAGCTTTGGACGCTGGCCAAGCGCACAACGCCAACGTTGGATCAGCGCATTAAAGCGCCGTTACCGCCAGATGGAGCAGCGCTTGTTCAGGTTGCGTGCGAAGGCAGCCGGGCGCTTGTGTTGCTTGAGGGTGGTCAAG
>JAZUEA010000541.1:0-4201 GCA_045639945.1 Myxococcota bacterium | reverse complement strand
CATCGGCGCACGCACGTTCTTGGGCGCTTACAACATAAACTTGAACACCCGCTCCAAGAGCATCGCGTCGGACATCGCGCTTACGATTCGCGAAAAAGGCCGCGCCGCACGCAATCGAAAAGGCGAAATCGTTCGCGACAAAAACGGAAAATCCGTTTTAGTTCCAGGGCTTTTCAAGTGCTGTAAAGCTGCAGGCTGGTACCTTGACGCCTTCCAGCAATGCCAGGTCACCATGAATCTCACCAACATGGAGATCACGCCGCTGCACTTGGTGTTCGACAAAGTTGAGGAACTCGCACACAACAAAGGCGTTCGCGTGACCGGCAGCGAAATCGTAGGCATGATTCCGCTCAAAACCATGCTCGACGCCGGCAAGTTTTTCCTTAAAAAACAAGGCCGTTCGACCGCAGTGCCGGATCGCGAATTGGTCCGTGTGGCGATTGAGTCTCTTGGCTTAAACGATTTCACGCCGTTTGATCCGCAGCACAAAATCGTTGAGTACGCGCTGGAAGCTGCCAAAAACACAGGCAAAACCGCTCTCAAAGATTTGACGCTCGAGCAATTTACCGAAGAAGTTGCTTCAGAATCGCCCGCTCCAGGCGGTGGAAGTGTTTCTGCACTTGTAGGCGCGTTGGCAGCCTCTTTGACTTCAATGGTCGCGAATTTAACGCACCAAAAGAAGGGCTTTGAAAAGCAACAAGACAAGCTGGAACTCTGCGGATTAAAAGCAGAATCTCTTCGCGCGAAGCTTATTAAGCTCATCGATGAAGACACGAAAGCGTTCAACGGCGTTATTGAAGCCATTCGAATGCCCAAAGGCACGGACGCCGAAATCGCAGCTCGTACAGAAGCCATAGCTGCAGCCAATCTTTTGGCCGCCAATGTGCCTTACCGCACTGCTCGTTGCGCTTTAAACACCTTTGATTTGATTGCGGAAATGATTTCCAAGGGCAATCAGAACAGCTTGAGCGATGTGGGAGTGGCCAACCTCTGTACCCTCACCTGTGCTCAAGGCGGCGCGCTCAACATCAAAATCAACTTGCCCTCGCTTTCACCTTCCGATCGCCTGCGCTACGGCAAAGCAGCCGACGCGATTCTCGAAGACTCCATGAAACGCTTCAAAAAGAACAGCAATGCGCTGAAAAAGCGATTGCTCGCGCTCGTGCAGGAAAACATTACGAAGCAAGACAAAGCGGCGAAAGAAGCGGCCAAGAAAGCAGCCAAAGATGCAAAAAGCGCCGCGAAGACTGCAGAAACGCAAGCTGGCACAGAGAATTAAAGCGAAGCAAAAAAGGGCTGAATAATGAACGATCCGCGCAACATCAAACTCGCTCACCTGCTCGTCAACTACTCTTGCAAAGTTAAGCCGGGCGAAAAAGTTCTTATCGAAGCGGTAGATACGCCGGTCGCATTCGTAGACGCGCTCATCAAAGAAGTCTACGCAGCAGGTGGTTTTCCGCTGATCAACTTGATGCGCAACGATTTGATGCGCACGCTCATGGCCGGCGCGACCGAAGAATCGCTCAAATTTATCGCGGACACAGAGCTGTACCGCATGAAGCAAGTCGATTGTTTCATTGGCGTCCGAGGTCCTGCAAATCCTAAAGATCTTGCGGACTTACCACATGAGAAACTTGCTCTCAAAGGTCGCTGCTGGTTCCAGCCGGTGCACGGTGAGCAACGCGTTCGCCACACTCGTTGGGTAGTTTTGCGCTATCCAACACAGACCATGGCTTTGCTTGCGAACATGTCAACTGAGGCGTTTGAGGATTACTATTTCCGCGTAACTGCCGATGTTGATTATGAAAAAATGTCGCGAGCAATGGACGACGCCGTGGCATTTTTGAAGAAAGCCGACAAAGTTCACATTTTGGGCCCTGGTACCGATTTGCACTTTTCCATCAAAGGCATCGGCGCAACCAAATGCGACGGTCGCATGAACATTCCGGACGGCGAAGTTTACTCGTGCCCGGTCCGAAACTCAGTCAACGGCACAATTCAGTACAACACCAAATCCACGTACGACGGATTTACCTTTGAAAACGTGTGCTTAACCTTCAAGGATGGCCGCGTTATCAAAGCCACCGCCAACGATAACGAGCGCATCGAAGCGGTTTTCAACACCGATGAAGGCGCACGCTACGTGGGCGAATTCGCACTGGGCTGCAATCCCAAAATCACGTTCGCCATGGACGACATTCTCTTTGATGAGAAAATCGCCGGCTCGTTCCACTTCACGCCAGGCAACGCTTACGACGACACCGACAACGGCAACCGTTCAGCTGTTCACTGGGATTTGGTCTGCATTCAAACGCCAGAAATGGGCGGCGGCGAAATCTGGATCGACGGCGAACTCATCCGTAAAGACGGCATTTTTGTACATCCCGCCTTTACTGCGCTCAACCCTGAGGCTCTCGATTGATGCTCTCGCTCTGTTTGGCGCTCGCGCTCACATCCCCGCCGGTTGCGACAATTCAAACGCCGCACGGCGAGGTGGTGATTTCCGAAGAGCGTTTGCAATCTTACGCAGCGGCTAACCCGAATCGGAATGTTCGTGATCTTCTGCAAGATCTTGTTTCTTTTGAACTTTTAGCTCAAGAAGCAGCGGCAGAAAGTATCGATGCAAGCGATGATCCGGGGCTAAAGGCAGCTTTGGTGCGTCAATATTTAAAGTCATCTTTTGAAATGACGTGGTCCAAAGAAACGCTGCCGAAGGAATATGTAGAGCGCGCCTACCAAACAAATCTCGGATTTTACGTTCATCCAGAGTTGCGCGATGCGGCGCATGTGTTGGTCACCACAAGCGAATCCAAAATGCCGCTGGGCGATCACCCCAAAGAAGCAGCGTTGCAACAAGCCACAGCCATTTACGATGCACTGCGAGCCAGCGAATACGCCGACAAGCAGGCATTCATGGATGCCGCGAAAGAGTTTAAAAGTGACGTTGAATCAACCGGTTTTGTCTTAAAAATCGAGGATGTTTCACGTTTCGCACTTGTGGGCCAATATGTGCAAGAATTCTCGAACGCGGCTTTTCAAACCGACGTTCCAGGTAGCATTGTAGGTCCGGTCGCGACACAGTTTGGTTACCACATCATCTACGTCGCGGATGTCATTGCACCCATCAACAAGCAACTCCCCGAAGTTGAAGACGAAATTCGCGATCGCATCTTAAACGACGTGCGCGCTTTCAAACTCCGAACATGGCTAAATGAGCAAGGCACACAAAGGCAAACCATGCTCGACATGAGCCCGCTCAACGCCGTTGAAGCTCGCCGTGGCACCGACGTGCTCACCTCACCCGACACACCGTGAAATTTCGCCCGCAAATTCTTGCGCTTGCACTGCTCGCTGCCTGCGGCGGCACGCATCAAAATTCTGAAATTTCTTCTTTAGAATTCAAAAGTTACAAGTTTTCAGCAATTACGCTACTTGTTCATCCAGAAGCACTCGACCGTGAACTGAGCGACATTCGCGCAAAAATCGACCACGCCAATGTTTTCACTTCAGCATTTCACATGTTGGACGAATTTCTTTGGCAGCTCGCCGAATTGTCAGGGCATCGCGCGCAAGATCAATCAATGCTTGAGATTTTGCAGTCACTTGGATTGAACACGCGCACGGAAGTTTCGGCACAGCTTTTTTCACCCAACGCACCAGCGGCAGGTCAACTGCTCAAAAGCTTTCTTTCTTCACAACCTACTGAAATAACAAAAGAAATAGCTTGGCAGCTTCACTTGAAATTGCCACTCGATTTCACACAACCACTTCGACTTCCGCACGTTTTAACCGAGCTCGCGCGCTCGCAAGGTTTTGAAGCGCGTTGTGAATCTGCAGAACAAACGACTTGCCCGCACTACCATCGAGAAAAAGATCTTTGGCTCTTTTTAAACGCGCAACCTGCTGAAATCATTTTAGATTTAGTTTCTCCGCTCCAAAAAGGCACTCAGCCTCAACCAAGTTCACCGCCGCCATTACCAAAATCCGATGCACCGCTTCAGATCACTCTTTCACCAGCGGGATTTGCGGCTCTCGAAGTCGCCCTGGATGCGTCTCGAATTTTGAAGAGCCCACAATCGATGAATCTTGAAGAAATTCAGGCTTATCGAGACGCTTACACGGAACTTCTGGTTGAATGCAGCGCACAATTCAGCGAAGTGGCGAAAAAAGCGCACTCACTCATTTTTCGTTTGGAATCTCC
>JAZUEA010000540.1:0-2419 GCA_045639945.1 Myxococcota bacterium | reverse complement strand
CGACATGGCTACGATCCGACTTTTTGTGCGTCAGTTCTCAACCATGATCGACGCAGGTCTGCCACTCGTGCAATGCTTGGACATTCTCTCCAGCCAAGAACCAAACAAGTATTTCAAAAAAGTCCTGCTTGAAATTAAAACCAGCGTTGAAGGCGGTTCTACTTTCGCGGATTCATTGAGAAAATTTCCCAAAGTCTTCGACAATCTTTTCGTGAACTTGGTCCAAGCCGGCGAGCTCGGCGGTATCTTGGACACCATTTTGGCGCGTTTGGCGATCTACATTGAACGCAACGTGAAAGTGGTGCGCCAGGTGAAGAGCGCAATGACTTACCCGATCGGCATCATGGTCATTGCAGTTGGCATGACAATCGCGATGTTGAAATGGGTTATTCCGACCTTCGCGACCATGTTCGCAGACACCGGCAGCGGCCTACCGGCGTTGACCTTGTATGTCATCATGGCGTCCGCTTGGATGCAGGAATACTTCCCTTATGTGATCGCCATTCTCGCAGTGCTCATCGTGGGCGGCATCAAGTTCTATACCAGCGAATGGGGTCGCCGAAAATTCGATGCGTTTATGTATCGTGCGCCAATCATCGGCAACGTGATGCAAAAGAACGCAGTGGCGCGATTCACGCGAACGCTCGGCACCATGATTTCGTCTGGCGTGCCACTGCTCGACAGTTTGGAAGTCGTGGGTGCGTCGGCTGGTAACTACGTGATCGATGACGCGATTAAGTTTGTTCGTGAACGTGTAAAAGAAGGTTCAAACATCGCGGAACCATTAGCAAAAACGGGCGTGTTCCCTGGCATGGTCGTGCAGATGGTGAGCGTTGGTGAATCCACCGGCGCCATGGATGCAATGCTGCAAAAGATCGCAGACTTTTATGAAGAAGAAGCAGAGCTTGCGATCGCCAGCATGACCAAAATGATGGAACCGCTCATGATGGTTTTCATCGGTGGTATCGTTGGTACCGTGCTGATCTCCATGTACTTGCCGATCTTCACCATGGCTGACGCGGTTAAGGGTTAACCTGCGCCATGACTCGCGCGCCTTCCTCTGATTCCCCGCACTCGCTTTCTTCAGATTCACCCGAAACGCCAAACAACACGCTGCGAAGACGATTGCTTCGCTTAATGATGATTCGCGTTGGACTCATCACTTTGCTTTTGGGCTCAACGCTGATCATTGATCTTTTCAGCACGAATCCACTCGAAGGCGCAGCGCAGTTCGCGTTTTTATTTTTAATTATCGGAACTTATGCGCTTACAATCGTGCATGCGCTTTTGCTCAAGCGCTTTCCGAATGCATTAAAACAACTCGCACCGGCGCAAGTTGCGAGTGACTTAGCGCTTTCCGTTGCGGTGATTTTGTTCACCGACCACTTGGAAAGTCCGTTTTTATTTTTGCTCTCGCTCACGGTTGTGGCGGCGTCCACGTTGCTCTCAAAGCGAAGTACGCGACTTTTCTTAGCGTTTTCCGTTTTGTTCGTTATTTTTTTGCTGGTGCAGCACACCATCGGTTGGGGTGCGCCGCCTCACCCTGTCGCGGAACATCTTCGCGAGCACTTGGTTTCCGCAATTACGCATATTTCTGCGATCTGCCTGATTGGTTTGCTTTCGATTTATTTGAACGAACAGCTGCGATCGACTGGTCAGCGACTTCGATTTGCAAACCGCGACATCGCCTCACTTGAAGCTCAAAATCGCCAGATCATCGCGTCAATTCGCCAAGGGTTAATTTGCTATCGTTCGGATTTTACTGTGATTTTTGCAAACCAAGCAGCGCTTCGACTGCTCGATCTCACAGAAGCCGAACTCTGCGCACAGCCGTTGACGGAGCACTTTCCAAGTTTGGCAAACATGCCAGCCTCAACGGATTGGGAAGAAACGCGAACAACCAAAGAACGACAGCGCATTTTGCTTTTGAGCGTTTCGCCACTCGCAGGAACGGAGCCCGCTCACATTTTGACGCTTCACGATCAAACGCCGTTTCGCCAAATGGAGCAGCAAGCCGAACGCTCAGCGCGATTGGCCGCGGTCGGCAAAATGGCAGCTGCAATTGCGCATGAAATCCGAAATCCGCTCGCAGCAATGTCCGGCAGCATTCAGATGATCGCAGACATCGCAGAAGAAGGTTCACTGGAGCAGCGACTTTCCGGCATTGTGCAGCGCGAGTGTGATCGCTTAAACACACTCATTTCGGACTTTTTGCGACTTGCGCGCCCAACCAAGCCCAATTGGCAACAAGTCGACCTCGTTCCAATTTTGAACGACATCGCTTTTTTGTTCCGCCAAGAAGCGAGCAACTGCGAACTTTCGCTGATCCTTCCGGAATCACTAGAGATTTGCTGTGATCCCGACAAATTAAATCAGGTCTTCTGGAATTTACTTCGCAATGCTCACGATGCACATGCAT
>JAZUEA010000539.1:0-2965 GCA_045639945.1 Myxococcota bacterium | reverse complement strand
GGGCACCCCCCATGAGGCGCCCCTGCTAGGCCTGGATCATTCCATCCAGGCAGTTCACCCCCCGATCTATTCCGGGGGGCATCAAAAAAAACGAGAACAAAAACTATCGCGGGTCGCCGACGATTTGACGAGATATCGCCTCAGGAACCGGCGCAAACCGTGCAAACTGCATCGTGTAAGTGCCGCGGCCCTGAGTAGCGGAGCGAAGCTCCGTCGCGTACCCGACCATTTTGGCCAGAGGTACTTCAGCAACCACTGCTTGCAATTTGCCGCGGGACTCCATTCCCTTGACCTCGCCACGACGAGAACCCGTATCGCCGATCACATCGCCCACGAAATCTTCGGGGACGACAATCTCGACTTGCATTACTGGCTCTAATAACACCGGAGCGGCCTCACGGCAAGCATTACGAAACGCAATTGACGCTGCAGACGTAAAAGAAACCTCATTTGAGGCAGTTTCGTCGAAAGTTCCGCCTAACAACGTCACAACAACGTCCGCCATCGGGTAACTCGCGAGCGTTCCAGACTGATATCCAGCCTCTGCGCCCTGGCGAACCGAGTCGACGAACATCGCGGGCACCTGTGATTCAGGTGCTTTATTCTCAAAAACGAAACCAGATCCCGTTTCTCCCGGTGCAACCTGGAGAATTACGTGGGCAAACAGAGCGTGAGCGCCCAATTGGCGTTCAAACGTTGCTTCACCCTTTGCAGCACGCGTGACCGTTTCGCGGTAAGCGACCTGCGGACGACCAACGTTGGCTAACACACCGAATTCACGAAGCAATCGGTCGACGATAATCTCCAAATGGAGCTCGCCCATGCCTGCGATTAAGCGCTGACCCGTCTCCTCATCGACCATTTGGCGGAAAGAAGGATCTTCTGCCGACAAACGCTCGAGAGCAACGTTCAATTTTTCTTCGTCAGCTTTGGTGCGAGGCTCGATCGCGATCCGGATAACAGGATCAGGGAATTCGATGCACTCCAACAACAGCGGTGCATTTTCCTGACAGAGCGTGTCGCCCGTGGTGACGTGCTTCAAGCCCACTGCCGCGGCGATTTCACCAGCCTGCACGAGCTCGATATCTTCGCGCTGATTCGCGTGCATGCGCAAAAGGCGCCCAACGCGATCGCGCTGATTCTTGGCAGCCACACGGACAACCTGACCAGCCTTGAGCGTACCAGAGTAAACGCGCAAGTAGGTCAACTGGCCCACGTAGGGATCTGTGGCAATCTTAAAGGCGAGCGCGCAGAAAGGCGCATCGTCTTTGGGCTCGCGTGTAACGGTCTTGCCCGTCTGCTCCTTGCCTTTGAGCTCCATTCCTTCAACAGGTGGAACATCAAGCGGCGACGGCAGGTAGGCCACTACAGCATCGAGCAAAGGCTGAATTCCCTTGTTCTTAAAGGCAGAACCACAAAGAACCGGAACAGCTTGATTCGAGACCGTCACTCGACGAATCACCGCTCGAAGGGTTTCCAGCGAGGGCGTTTCTCCGCCGAGGACAGTCTCAAGAAGGTCATCATCGAAGTCGGTCAGCGCTTCGATTAACGCTTCGCGGTGCAGCTCTGCCTCTTCACGAAGTTCCTCTGGAATTTCGGAGACATCAAATTCTGCACCGAGCGTTTCGTCGTGCCAAATGATCTGGCGCATTTCAAGGAGGTCAATCACCCCTATGAAATCTGCTTCCGCACCGATGGGACGCTGTAAGACGAGTGGCGTCGCACCAAGGCGCTCCTGGACCATTTGAATGGCACGGTCGAAGTCGGCTCCGATCCGATCCAGCTTATTAACGAAAACCAGCCGCGGAATGCTGTACTTATCAGCCTGGCGCCAAACTGTTTCCGTCTGGGGTTCAACGCCCGCCACGCCATCTAAGACAGTGACGGCTCCATCGAGCACTCGCAAACACCGTTCGACTTCAACCGTGAAGTCAACGTGTCCGGGAGTGTCGATGATGTTGATCCAATGGTCTCCCCAATTGCAGGTGGTTGCAGCCGACGTGATCGTGATGCCACGCTCCTGCTCCTGGGTCATCCAATCCATGACCGCTGTGCCATCATGGACTTCACCGAGCTTATGACTACGCCCGGTGTAGTAGAGGATACGCTCAGTGGTCGTCGTCTTGCCCGCATCGATGTGGGCCATAATCCCGATGTTACGGACAAGCTCAATCGGTGCTTGACGCGACATAAGCGCTCCTACTCTCTGCCGAAACTCAGCAGATTACCAGCGGTAGTGGGCGAAGGCCTTGTTGGCCTCTGCCATCTTGTGGGTATCGTCACGCTTCTTGATCGCGTTACCACGACCAGCAGCAGCGTCGAGGAATTCACCGGCCAACTTCTCGGCCATGGTCTTCTCGTGACGCTTACGAGCGAAGGTGATGATCCAGCGGAAAGCCAGCGCGGTGCGGCGATCACCACGGATCTCCATCGGGACCTGGTAGGTCGAACCACCGACACGACGGCTCTTAACCTCAAGCGTAGGCTTGACGTTCTCAAGAGCCTTCTTGAAGAGCTTCAAAGGATCTTCCTTTGCGCGCTTCTCGATGATGTCGAAGGCACCGTAGACGATCTGCTCAGCAACCGACTTCTTGCCGGAGAGCATGATCGCGCTGGTGAACTTAGCGACAACGCGGTCACCGAACTTAGGATCCGGGAGAACTTTACGCTTAGGGACTTCGCGACGACGAGGCATCGGTAACTCCTTACTTCTTCGGGCGCTTCGCGCCGTACTTGGAGCGGCTCTGGCGGCGATCATTCACGCCCGAGGCATCCAAAGTCCCGCGGATGATGTGGTAACGCACACCAGGGAGGTCCTTAACACGACCACCACGGATCAGGACCACGGAGTGCTCCTGAAGGTTGTGCTTCTCACCGGGGATGTAGCTCGTGACCTCCATGCTCGTCGTAAGACGAACACGGGCGACCTTACGCAAAGCCGAGTTCGGCTTCTTGGGGGTCGACG
>JAZUEA010000538.1:0-1866 GCA_045639945.1 Myxococcota bacterium | reverse complement strand
CTTCAAAACGAAATTCAGATGCTTGAACGACAAAACAAGCGTTTGCGCGAAGATCCCGAGGAAAGTCTCTACCACGCGCGCACAGAGCTCGGTATGGTGCGCACAGGCGAAGTGGTTTATCAATTCGAGGCACCTCAACCTCAAAAAAACACAACGCCCTGACGACACCTGAATCGAGGAACCATTTTGTCAGACGCCACGCGCACTTCCATTTGGGAAAAGCTCAAAACAACATGGCAGCTCTTGTCTCCGTGGGCTGTGCTTGTGGTCGTCGCTGCGGTGAGTGCCTCGCTCGTAGCAGGCGCATTTGAGCCCGGTTTTAGCGCAACTCCTCTCACCATCTCACTTTTTATTGTTTTACTCTTTGCCATTGCGCAGGACTTAAGAGCCCGCATTCAACCCCCCAAACGGCGCCGAATTTTCTTTGATTTTGAAGGTCCGCTTTTGTGGTTATTGTTTGTTTACGCAACGTTACGTGAAGTTGGACCAATCTCAGCTCATCTCACGCCTGTGATTGCCGGTTTGTTGCTCATTTTGGCGCTTCGCACCGAACTTCGTGTTCATGTTTCCGTTTTGGGCGTGCTCACGCTCCTTGAAGCGGCTCAATTTTTGGTTGATCGGCAACAGATTTCCGAAGTCATTGTGCGTGTTACGGTTTTCTCGCTCGCGATAGCCGCTCCGAATCTCATTCGAAAGTTCGATTTGTGGTTCGATTGCCGCCGCGCAGTTGCCGACGAAGAGCTCAAGCAAACGCACGATGCACACCTAAGTCGTGATTTTGGTTTGGAAACCAGCCTCATGCCAACGCTGGGCGAATTGCCCAAGCTTTCGCTTTTTAATCGGCCAACCAACCGGCAAATGAGCTTGGACTACATCACCGAGTCGTTCAATTTGCAGCTCGATTTGCTGCGAGAAGCGCTTGGTTTGACAACGGCAGCAGTGCTCTGGCGAACGTTGGGCGAAAACACGCTGCAACTTCGTGCATGTTCCTCTCACCGCAAAGATATTCTTGAAGGACCGTACCCAACCGCCCAAGGTTTACCCGCATCTGTGCTGGGCGACGATGCAATTGGCGAAGTCTCAGTTTCTCCGATTCACCAATCATTCCAGGGACTTCCCTACTACCCTAAGCGCAACAATGAATCAGTTGGTGGCGTTGTGGTGGTGCCCATTCCATCACCTGCGTCTGTCATTGGTGACGCCAATGATCACGGTCCGAAGCGCCATGGCGTTCTCTGCGTCGATCGCACTTCTCGTGAACCATTTACAGAATCAGAACGCAGAGTTTTGCACTTAACCGCACAAAAGCTTGCTTACGATGTAGCCGCCACGCAGCGCTGGAAAGAAACCGACGTAAAACGCGCCAGCATTGAACGAATCTGCGCTGCGCTTCAAGCACTCAATCAAGCACTGACCTTAGAACAAACTGCGCAAGCCAGCTTGGATGGCGTGCGAAATCTGGTTCAAGTCGACTTTGCCCTGCTCGCGCTCAAGGCCGAAGACCATTTTGACGTGGTTCGAGCGGAAGGTCGAAGCGCTGAGCATTTTCAGGGCTTGCAATTCCCCATCAATCGCGGTTTGGTTACGCAGGTTTGTCGAGCAAATCAAACGTTGCCAACAATCGAAGATGCCGACGCCAAAGCAAACACCCCGATTTTTGAAGAGGAACGCGTGGACAATCTCCACTCGCTGCTCGCAGTTCCGTTGAGATCCGCCAGTCGCGGCATCTGCGGTGCCCTTGTGGTCGGCGCTGAGGCACAATCACGCTTTGACAAACACGCACGCGCGATTTTGGAGCTCTACGCCAGTCAAATCGCAGTTCGACTCGATTTGGCCAATGCGCACGAACAAATTCACCAACTCGCA
>JAZUEA010000537.1:0-5855 GCA_045639945.1 Myxococcota bacterium | reverse complement strand
GGACTCAAGCTCGTCTGCAGACAGAACGGCAGAATCGAACGCGAATTCGGCTTCGAATGAGACTCAACGACGTCGTCGCGCGCGCGGCGCTCGTGGTCGTCGTCACAAAACGCCGATTGTGGCGATTCAAGCGCACTTGGCACCGCCGCCGCCTGCTCCAAAAGTTCTGATTTTGAGGTCGTCTTCGCGTCAAGGCGAGCGAATTATCGAAGGGCGTGACATGGAAGCGCGCCTGACTCCTCAGGAAACGCCAGCTCCCGTTGAGCATGCCGTTGAATTCAGTCGTCATTCACGTGTGGTGCAGGGACGTCAAAGCGGAATCAAGGCTCAAAACGAGGAAGTGACCCATTGGTGGTCCAAGCGCTGGCTGGAATTTTTGGATGATCCCGAGCTTGAGCTCAGCTTAGCCAAGGGAAGAGTTGCGGCCAGACGTGGAGCTGTCTCAGGCATTGAGCTTGACGTTGGAAGCGTGCAAGCGACGGTACATGGCCAAGGCGAGCGGTTTGAAGTTGAGCTGGCGTTGGAGCCCATCGATGAAGATTCTTGGGATCGAATCATCGATCGCATCCTGGACGAGCCGATTTATGCCGCGCGACTCTTGGCTGGTGAATTGCCAGAAGAAATCGAATCTGTTTTCGAGGATGAAGGTTGCCATCTGTTTCCGCGCGACCAAGAGGATTTGGCTGCGGGCTGCAGTTGCAGTGAGTCAGGCCTCTGTCAGCACATTGCAGCGGTCTATCTGCTTTTGGCTGAAGAATTTGAGCGTGATCCATTCTTGCTGTTCCGCTTGCGTGGCCGTGAACGCGCCGATTTGCTGGATGAACTGAGTGATCCAGAACCGATCGAAGAGGAGCAGGAACGTTTGAAGCCTTTGGATCTTCCGTCGGATCCAGAGAAATTCTATGGACAGCCTGTTCCCATGCCGAAACTCTCGGATTTGTCGTTGCCGGCGAGTTTGGCTGCGAATTTGCCAAGACGTCTTGGTGCATTTCCGTTTTGGCGCGGCAGTGAACCGTTTTTGGATGCGATGGATGCCATCTATGCAACCGTGTCTTTGACCACGCTCAATACTGTACTTAGAGATCGCGCAGAGGTGGACTTATCGGTTTTGCAAGAAGAAAGGCCTTCTCGGTTTAGACGTAGACGACGTGAGCGCGCAAACGCAGAGTCTAAAACCGAAGTTGTGCAGGATGTGGCAGAAATTGTGACTGATGCAGCTGAAGAAGTGGTGACAAGCGAGCAAACCGTTCGCTCTTCAGTGAGAAGGGCTCGACGTCATCGTAGACGTGGTCCTCGTCCTGAGCCAGAAGTGTAATTCTGCCTTAAAGTCAGCCTTCCAAATTCCAAACCGCAATCAGATCAGGCTTTTGCGAAGATTCTTCAAGTGGCTTGAAGCTTCCTGGCAAACCTAACTCTTTTGCTGCCATTTCAAAATGTGCCAGCGCGATTCCCATATCGACCATCGCAAACTTCTTACCTTCTAATCGTGAAGGCTGGACAGCAAAGTAATAACCATCTGACTTTTTAATGATTTGCCAAGGCTGAGCATTTAGAGCAGAAGGAGCGCATCTCACCATCTCAATGGCAGTATTAAATCGAGCATCATGTTCGCAGCCTTCATCAACGCTCAAGATCTTATCAAAAGACTTGCGTTGAGCTGAGTTAGCGAACCATTTCATCGCGCGATCGATAAATCTCGGCGTAGTATCTTCAATGCCAAGCGGTGAAACGATGACGATTTGCTCGCCGTCTTGTAGATTCATTGCGCGCGCAAAGCTTGAATGAGCAAACGTGCCGCCAAGCCAGCAAGTTCCAAGCCCCAATGACACAGCATCGAGAATGGCATGCTCCATCACGTATCCTAAGTCACACAGAGCTCGGCCATTTCCTTTGATTGCAGATACCAAATAATGCTTGGCACCTTTAATCACACCGTATGTACCCAGTTTTTGACCGGAGCCATCCAAAGAATTCTCTAAAATCTCCAGTCGCACATCATTTCCAAACAGACCTTTGGGTAATTCGGCAAGTTTTTCACGCAACGCTGCGAGGATTTCTGTTGAAACGTCGCTTTTAAAGTTACGAACGGAATGCCTTTTTTTCATTTGCTCTATTCTAGTTTGAGCAGCCATTGAAAAATCTCCTTTCAAAATGCTGTTTCATTTCTCAACGACTCTAAAATTATTTCAGTCATTGAGACGACAATCTTAACCGTGCGTTTTAACACCAAAAGCTAAAGAATCTGTTACCAAGATGATTCTCTTTTTTAAAGAAAACGATATTCACTGCATCATAAAGGTCTTTTTTTAGATTTTGCGATTCACTGAGCATTGTGAATTTGCTCATGCCTTTTTTTCGCTGGCGAACTTAGGCATTCTAGTCACGATTTTGATCGATGTTTTGGAAAATTCACATCTCTAACATCATTTATGCAGGGAAAAACAATGCAAGATTATGAGCGAGTTCAAGAGTGGCTGGATGATAAAGTACTTCTTTCGCCTTCAACTGATGTTGGTTTCTTAGATTTTGTACGGCAATTCTCCCGCAATCTTGGTTTAAACGTCGGAGAGAGCCGCCCACTGGAATTGCCGATTCGCTCTCACTCGATTCTTTTTCTTGTTGATGCGTTGGGACTTCAGCACATCGAGAAAATGCCATGCCTTTCTCGGTTGTTGACGATGCAAATGCGAGCGGTGTTTCCCTCAACAACCTCATGCGCTCTAACAACGCTTGCAACAGGAAATCTTGCACCCAAGTCAGGCGTTACGGGTTGGTGGACTCGTTTAAATGACGGTACGGTCACTCTTCCACTTTTGATGCAGGACCGTTCTACGGGTCGTCCACTTTCGTGCAACGTTGAAGAGGTGATTCAGCAGCCTGCATGTTGGGCGAAATTAGACTGTTCACGCTTGACTGTCATGCCACACAAGTTGATTGGCACTTCATTCTCAACGTTTGCATCAGGTCATTCGCCTCAAATTGGCTATGGTTCGTGGGAGCAAGTACCTAATCTGGTCCTGAATCATTTGAAATCATGTGATCACAGCTTCACATACGGTTATTTTCCGGAAATTGACCACGCTTCTCACTGCTTCGGTCCAGATTCTCAGGAAGTTTCAACGCTACTTGGTGAACTTGACAGCATGATTTCGCGTTTGGTGGATGCATTACCGTCTGATGCTGCATTGTTTGTAACTGCTGATCACGGTCAATGCGATACCGGCAAGCCGTTTTACATAAAAAATGATTCAACGTTGCTGAACTACTTGAGTTGTCCACCTTGTTCTGAACCGTCTGTACCGATCTTTCATGTGAAGCCAGGATTCTCACGTTTGTTCGAAGAAGAATTTCGTAAAGAATTCGGGGACAACTTTGCACTTTTGACACATGAAGAGGCTATTTCACTTGGGCTATATCACTCTGGAAGCGTAGCCATGAGTTGGCAAGAAAATGAGCTTTCGACTTTGCGACCACGATTTGGTGATTTTATTGCGATAGCACCGAAACCTACACCGCTTTACTGTGACTTACTCAATCCTCGACTGATTTCCGGTATTCACGGCGGTCTTAGACCTGCAGAAATGCAAATTCCTCTCTGTATTTTTGCTTCTTAATGTTGCGAAAGCTTTACAAACCCAAATGGGTGGAGTAGTGAGGCGCGCCTTTTTTAGGTATCACGAGGGATCGATGCACAGCCTCGAGATCTTAGCCGCCTTAACAGCGTTTCTCCTCATCCTCGGCTTGTGGGAGTCCATCTCATTTCGCCGAATTGTTCGCCGCATTCCTATTCGCATTCACGTAAATGGTACACGAGGCAAATCCAGCGTGGTTCGCCTCATTGCTGCTGGGTTGCGAGAGGGCGGTAAGATAACTGCTGCCAAAACTACTGGCACATTGGCTCGATTCATTATGCCAGATGGTCGCGAGCTACCAGTATTCAGGCCTGCGAGAGCTAATATTTTGGAGCAATTGCGTATTGTTCGCGTTGCTGCAAATGAAGGCGCTGAAGCATTGGTCATTGAGTGCATGGCTTTGCAACCGAGCTTGCAGTGGCTGTCCCAAGACAAGATTGTTCACGCCACACACGGTGTGATCACGAATGCAAGGCCTGACCACTTGGATGTGATGGGGCCTGGTCCTGATGATGTTGCACTCGCGCTTTGTGCGATTATCCCACCTCATGGCAAATTCTTTACAGCTGAGCGTGAGCGACTCTCAATTTTGCAAGAATGTGCAAAGGATCGAGAAGCTGAGCTGCTGGCAGTGACAGAAGATGATGTTGCGCAAGTAACAGAAGATGAATTGTCACATTTCTGTTACACAGAACATGCCGAAAACGTAGCACTTGCGCTCAAAGTTTGTACTTCTGTGGGAGTAGAGCGAGCAACTGCACTGCGTGGTATGTGGGGGGCAATGCCTGATCCTGGTGCCATGACCACTCACACGGTCCACTTCTTTGGTCGGCGCCTTGTTTTTGTAAATGCATTTGCAGCAAACGATCCGCAGTCGACTGGATATTTGTGGAATTTAGTAAGAGAGCAAAATCCGGACGTTAAGCATACCATTGCACTGTTTAACTGCAGAGCAGATCGTCCTGATCGTAGCCGACAATTGGGTGAAGCTTGTGCGAGTTGGGCTCATCCTGACCATGTTGTTTTGATGGGATCTGGCGGATACAACTTTGCGCGTGCTGCAATTCGATGTGGTTTCAATTCAAACGCCATTAACTACGCAGAAGATCAGAGTGTTCCTGAGTTGTTTGAGACGTTGATCGGTTTTGCAGAGGAAGACACACTCATTGTTGGCATGGGTAACATTGGTGGCCAAGGCTTGGAAGTTGTGCGCTACTTTAAGAATCGCTCACAGCGAGAGCCTGCTAAGAAAATCGTGTCGTCTAACTCTGTCGATGATGTTTCAAACGTCAAAAGCTCGGCATCAAGCGATGTAAATGTTTTATCAACAGATAAAAGCTCGTCATCTGCTGATGTTGATTCTGAATCCAAAGTTGGAAACGCGCAGTCTACAAAAACAGATAGCGTTTCGCAGATACAAAACTCGCAATCTAACGAAGTTGATAGCGAGCATTTTGTCTGAAAAGAGCCAACTTGCGAAGTTATCAGCGAGTATTTGTTCTGAAATGAATCAACTTGAAAACAAAAACTCGCGTTTTTTGGAAAAATTTGAACCGTTTTAAAAGTTTTAAAGCGGTTTTTTGAAAAATTTAAGAGTGATAGCGTTTGTAGACGCCTGCTCGAGGTAGAAAAATGGGTGATATTCTGCCGATCTCAGTCGGCGTAGGGTTGGTAACAAGCCTACTTTTTAGTGAGTTCTTTGGACTCGCTGCCGGCGGCATGGTTGTCCCTGGTTATTTGGCGCTTTCTTTAAGTGAACCTTGGCGAGTTTTTTGGACACTCGCGGCAGGTTTGCTGACCTTCGCCATTGTCAAAGCGTGTTCGATGGTGATGATTTTGTATGGTCGTCGTCGTACTGCGTTGACGATTTTAATCGGCTATATCATTGGCTTTTTGTTCCGTATGGCGACAGATTACCTCGGATTTACCGGCACTGACTACGACGTAATCGGATACATCATTCCGGGGCTTATCGCGATTTGGATTGCACGACAGGGCATCATTGAGACTTTCGCCTCAATCATCACTGTGTCAGTCATGGCGCGATTGTTTCTCATCATCATCGTGGGCGAGGCAATTAACTTATGAAAAAAAATTACTGGCGCCCTCACAAAGTTTCACGCATTGAACTGTGCTTCGTGGTTTTGTGCGCACTTTTAGGCCTGTTTGCAGTGGAACACTTCCGCACGGCCAATACTCAGCCCCACTTTGACGAAAAGCTTG
>JAZUEA010000536.1:0-6760 GCA_045639945.1 Myxococcota bacterium | reverse complement strand
GTACTGTTCCGTTTCTGCCTCGGAGTCACCGGCAAAGTAGAAACTCACGTCGCCGTAGACCAAGCGGAAAACGATGGTGTTTGCGTTGGTGTCGGAGCGGGTTGTGCCGTTGAAGAGATTTTCCGGCGGCGCAAGGATCTGCATCACAAGTCCTTCGTCGAGTTCGATGGTGTCACCCGACTTCAACTTGTGTGTTGGAACGCCTTTCTTTTCGATGGCTTTGACCATGGCTTCGTACTGCGGCGACGCGTGGACGTGTCCGTTGTCGAAGATTTGCTTAACAGGGAAATTGTAGATCACTTGCGCAGCGCCACCGATGTGGTCTGCATCGGGGTGCGTGAAGAGCAACGCATCCAATGAGTCAAATCCCTGTGCGTGCAAGAATGTTACAAGTTTGCTGCGACCTTTCGGCGGACCCGAATCGACAAGAAGCGATTTTCCATTGGGGGTGACGATGAGAAAGCTGTCGCCCTGGCCGATGTCAATCATGAAAACGGTAAGGAATTTGTCGCCTTCGAGCTTGTCAACAAACAGATCGCTCGGCAAACCCAAGTCATTTGCGACGGAGTTGCCTTGTTCAGTGTCGTCAGGTGTGGGACGAAGCGTCGTGGTTCCTACGCCGCAGCCCCAAAGGCAGAAGAGCGAGAGAAATGCGAAGAGAGAAATGATTTGTTTCATGGGCTCTCCTTGATGTGTTCCAAAGCATCTTAGCGCGTGCGCTTATTACAAAAAATGAAAATAAACGCGGATGTTGAGCTTTATGCTAGGGTGTTCATCTCTCTTAGAATACTGCTTCTAATATAACTCACAATAAATGTGTGTTTATTTGAAACATTGGACTGAACGGCGCGAACTTAAAGGCGCGGCTCAGTTTGTTCAGGCGTTAAGAAAGTGGGTGGTTAGCGACCGGTGTGACCGAATCCACCGTGTCGATCGGTTTCGGAGAGAATTTGAACTTCGATGGGTTCAGCTTGAACGATGGGCGCGATGACAAGCTGCGCGATTCGGTCGCCGCGCTCAAACGCAACGGGGTCAGTGCCCAAGTTGATGAGCAACACATCGAGTGGTCCGCGATAGTCAGCGTCGATGGTGCCAGGCGCGTTTAAAACTGTAACGCCTTGTTTCCAAGCAAGGCCGGAGCGCGGGCGAACTTGACCTTCGAAGCCGCTTGGAATTTGAACCGCGAATCCGGTTGGGATGCGTACGCGTTCGCCAGGCTTGACCACAAGAGGCTCGCGAATGGCGGCGCGCAGATCTAACCCCGCCGAACCAGGTGTTGCCCTGGTCGGAAGGGGAAGCGGTTCAGGCTCTGCTGCAGCTGGAAGTCGAAGGAAGGAAAGTTGGCAGGATTGCATGAAGATTAATCGTCTTCGTGCAACGCTTGACGGCGGCTGAGGCGGATGCGGCCGGTGCGATCGATGTCGATGCACTTAACCTTGATTTCATCGCCTTCGCTGAGGACGTCTTCGACGCGCTCAACGCGAGAGTCGTCCAATTCGGAGATCGGAACCATGCCGTCCGTGCCGGGGAGGATTTCGACGAAGGCGCCGAAGTCCATGATCTTGCGGACGGTGCCGTAGTAGATCTGACCGATGCGGGCTTCTTGAGTGAGGCCGTCGATGATTTCAAGCGCGCGCTTCAAAGCGTTGGCATCCGGGCTGGAAATGGTGACCTTGCCGGAGTCCTCGACGTCGATGGCGCAGCCGGTCTGCTCGGTGATGCCGCGGATCATCTTTCCGCCGGGGCCGATAAGATCGCGGATCTTCTCGGGCTTGATGTGCGTGGTCGTGTTGCGCGGCGCGTAAGGCGACAATTCCTTGGCGGGCTCGCGAATGGCTTTGCGCATTTCGCCCAAGATGTGGAGGCGGCCGCGACGAGCCTGGCTCAAAGCGTCGCTCAAGATCTTGCGGCTGAGGCCCTTGATCTTGATGTCCATCTGCAAGGCGTTGATGCCGCGCTCGGTGCCCACGACCTTGAAGTCCATGTCGCCCAAGTGGTCTTCGTCGCCCAAAATGTCGGACAAGATGGCGATCTTGTCACCTTCCTGGATGAGGCCCATCGCGATACCAGCGACGTCGCTCTTGACCGGAACGCCGGCGTTCATGAGAGCGAGCGAGGAGGCGCAAACCGTGGCCATGGAGGAAGAGCCGTTCGATTCGAGAATCTCGGAAACGACGCGGATGGTGTATGCAAAGTCGTCGCGGTTGGGGAGAACAGGATCGATGCCGCGGAGAGCCAAGTTGCCGTGACCGATTTCGCGACGGCCGGTGGAGCCGATGCGCTTGACTTCGCCGACCGAGAACGGCGGGAAGTTGTAGTGCAACATGAAGGGGATGTAGGTATCGCCTTCAAGGCTATCGATGTGCTGTTCGTCGCGGCGGCTGCCCAACGTGACGGTTGCGAGCGACTGCGTTTCGCCACGAGTGAAGAGCGCGGAACCGTGCGTGCGAGGCAAAACGCCAACTTCGCAGGTGATCGGACGGACCTGATCGAGCGCGCGGCCGTCGATGCGGACGTGTTCTTCGATGATCTGGTTACGAACGATGTCGCGCTGCAAGCGATCGAAGTACTCGGAGATTTCGCCTTTGCGAGCTTCGAGTTCGGGATTTTCAGCGATGAGGCGCTGCGTGATCTCGGCCTTGACAGCGGCGACGCCTTGGTAACGAGCGTGCTTCTTGGGAATGTTGACGGCGTCGGCCAATGGATCGATGGCCATGTCGAAGACTTTGTAGAAGAGCTCGGTGTCGGTCTTCTTGCGAACGATGGGCTGCTTCGGCTTGCCAACCTTGCGGACCAGCTTGTTCTGAAGCTCGATGATGGGCTTCATCGTCTCGTGAGCGGTGATGATGGCGTCGATCATTTCCTGCTCAGAGGCTTCGTGCGCTTCGCCTTCGACCATGGTGACAGCGTCCATGGTGGCGGCGACGACCAAGTAGAGCTTGGCGTCCTTAATGAGATCCTGCGCGGGGTTGACGACGTATTCGCCATTGATGAGCGCGACGGAGCAGCCGGCCATTGGGCCATCGAACGGAATGTCCGAAATTGCGGTGGCGGCGGAAGCACCGACCATGGCGCACGTGCCCGGGTCGTTCTTCTTGTCGTAAGACAAAACGGTCGCGATGATCTGGACTTCGTCGTGGAAGTCTTTGTCGAAAAGAGGACGCATCGGGCGGTCGATGAGGCGGGCCTTGAGGATTTCCCAAGGAGCCGGGCGACCTTCGCGCTTGAAGTAGCTGCCGGGAATCTTGCCGGCGGCGTAGGACTTTTCGACGTATTCGCAGGTGAGCGGGAAGAAATCGTCGCCTTCGCGGCTGTTCTTGATGCAGCAAACCGTGACCAAAACGACGGTTTCGCCCATGGTGACCAAAACGGCACCACCAGCTTGCTTGGCCATGCGACCGGTTTCAATGGTGATGTCGGAAGCGCCAAAGGGGGCTTTCAGTGTGAAAACTGCCATGTGTGATTCCTTGCGGTCGAGCCGCAGAGGGGACGGTTTCCGCGCGGTTCCTGATCTAAACCTTTTTGGGCCGCAAATTTTGCAATGCAAAAGGGCTTAGATCAGGCACTGCCTTCGCGCGAAGCCGTCCAGTTGAAAAAGAACGCGAGTCAGAATGACTCAAAATTCCAGGAGAACAAAACAAAAAAGGAGCCCTGAGGCTCCTTTTTACGGATTCAAAACCGAGTACACACTCAGCCACGGATCCCGAGGGATTTGATGAGCTTGGTGTAACGCTCAGCGCTCTGGGTCAAGAGGTAGCGCAAGAGGCGCGTACGACGACCGGCGAGCTGCTTCAAACCACGGCGGCAAGCGTGATCGTGCTTGTGGAGCTTGAGGTGCTCAGTGAGATCAGCAATGCGCTTGGTGAGGATGGCGACCTGGACTTCCGGAGAACCGGTGTCGTTGTCGGCAAGCTTGTACTCAGCGATGATTTCGGCCTTGATATCTTTATCGAGCGGCATGATGTCCTCCAAGATTTGCCTCGCCGAGCCGTCGTTCAGCGAAGGCGTAGTAAAGTGCAGCGCTTTTAGAGGACCTAGAGAGGCTTGTCAAGTCTTGGAGAATTTTTTCAGCCGCGAATGAGAATTGCAGCGAATTAGTGGAGGGATTCGGACCAGCTGCCGGCGGAAATGCACTGCGGATCGTTGGGATAATCGATGTAGCCGTCCAGGTCGTTGTCGATGCCGTCGCTGCACTGAGGCATTGGGTAGGGCGCGCGCTCGGTGTTGTCACCACGCGATTCACAACCAGGATCGTTCGGGAAGTCGATGAGGCCGTTGCCGTCGTTGTCAATGCCATCGCTGCACTGCGGCAAGGTGTTCGGCGTGGCTTCGGAGTTATCGCCCTTGGATTCACAGCCCGGGTCGTAGGGGAAGTCCAAGTAGCCGTCCAGATCGTTGTCGATGTTGTCGCTACACTGGGTCAAGCCGCCGTTGGGCACGTCGGTTTCGTCGTTGTCGCTCTGCGAAGAACAACCAGGATCGAAGCCGTCGATGAGGCCGTCGCCATCGTCGTCTGTATCGTTGCTGCATGCTGGATCGACGCGTGTGGATTCGACGGTCAGCTTGAATGGGCCGCCTGCGCCGATGCGAGTGTCGACCACAAACCAGTACAAACCAGGTGCAACGGAGTCCAAAGCGATGCGCGCGCTCGAACCGCCAGAAGCTTGGCCGTTGTCACAGCGAAGTTCGCTTGCACGCGAGTCACACTCTTTACGAACGTAAAGCACCGTAGATGTTGTGGTTTCTGGATGTGCGGTGTTGAGCACCAGCCTTGCGTTGTAGGGATTTCGATACGCGTAAATGATCTCGTTTTTGTTGGTACCGCCGCAGGTGCTTGAGAGCACGTTGCTTGCCTGAGCGCTGCTGGTGTCGCCCATGACGTATTCTTGGCCGAAGAAGTACTCAAGCGGGTGAACGCCAGTGCCGCACGCTTCGTTTTCGTCTTCCCAAGCCGCGGACAAGCAACCCGGATCGAGTGGGTAATCGATGAGGCCGTCGCCGTCGTCGTCTTCGTCGTTGCTGCAAACAGGCAAAACGTCAGGCGTTTCTTCGGTGCGGTCCATTGGATCGGTGCAGCCCGGATCGTCTGGGTAGTCAATGCGGCCGTTTCCATCGTCGTCTTTGCCGTTTTGGCAAGCTGGACGCGGAACTGCAGTCACGGTCAAGTCTACAATTCCACCGCCGCCCGCGACGCCGTCCACAAAGATAAAGTAGTCACCCAAGCTCGGTTCAGGAATTGAGAGCGTGTGGCCGAACGGTCCGCTGGTGGCTTCGCGCTGGCAGGCGATTTCGGCGCCGCTGTTCAAGCAAGAAGTTTTGCGCACGTAAAGCGTGGTGGGAACAGCGGTTTCGCCGCCGGTCGTAATGTCCAAGCGGTCGCATTCTTCGGTGACGCGGAATTGCACAACGCGTTCGGGGCTACCGTCGCCGCCGCAAGAACCCTTGCTGGAGAAGAGGCCGGTGCTGGTGTTCAAGCGAATTGCAACGCCGCTTTCCAACAGTGGAGGCGTGTAAGTGTCGCCGCAAGAGCCTTTTTCGGAGTAGTCAGCAGCGGACATGCAGCCGTCGTCTTCGGGATAGTCGGTTTTGCCGTCCAGATCGTTGTCGATGCCGTCGCTGCATTCTGGCGTGACGAGTTTGTCTTGTTCGGTTTTGTCGCCGCGGCCGGAACATCCCGGATCATTCGGGAAATCGGTGTAACCGTCGTTGTCGTTGTCGATGCCGTCGCTGCATTCTGGCTTGGTGGTGGGATCAACTTCGGAGTCTCCGCCAGCGGTCATGCAGCCTGGATCGTACGGGAAATCGGTGTAACCGTCGTTGTCGTTGTCGATGCCGTCGGAGCAGGCAGGCACAGTGGCTTCGTCGACTTCGGAGTCATCCGTTGAGGTCTTGCAACCAGGATCTTCCTCGTCCACGTAGCCGTCGCGGTCGTTGTCAATGCCGTCGCTGCACTGTGGAGCGACCAAGGCGTTGTACTCGTTGTCGTCGTAAATCGAGCCGCAACCAGGATCGGCGGGAAAGTCGATGAGGCCGTCTTCATCGTTGTCGATGCCGTCGTTGCACTGTGGCGGATTGCCTTCGTCATCATCGTCGGCGGATTTGCAGCCTGGATCGTTTGGAAAATCGGTCAGGCCGTCACCGTCGTTGTCAATGCCGTCGCTGCAAGCGGGAGAAGCTAGGCCTGCGTCTTTGTGCTGACCTGGTGAAGAAGTGCCGGAGTCGACCAGAATGATTGGAGAATCGTCGTTGTCGTCGTCGTCGCAACCGGTAAAACCAAAACCCGCAATGACGAGACAAGAGAGTAAAGTCTGAAGGCGCATGGCGATCCTTGTCTAAACAAAAAAGACAAGCAGTTTAGAGTATTTAGAATGAGAGGTCTACTCGAAAACGAGATTAATTTTTTTGAGGGTTGTAATTGATTGTGCCGATTTTTTCAGGTCCGTAGAGGACTTGGCCGTTTTCCTCAAACGACAATCTGATTTGGAGCGTCTTTTTGCCCCCATGGAATCTCAAAGTTGTGAGTTCTTCGACCAGATCGCCGGGCGCCCATGTGCTGGTTGGATAAAAACCTGCGAGTGGTGTGGTGATGCTTTTGGGTTTGCTTGGTTCTGCACTGACTTGGCCGTCGATGATTTCGTAGCCTTCCATGCGCAGCTGAATATTTGAGCTGGGCGTTTCGGTGGCTGCGAGTTTGGTGCGCAGCATCCAGATTTCTTGGTTGTCAACCGGCTGTTTTTCAATGGTTGAGCCGCGCCAAAAC
>JAZUEA010000535.1:0-5141 GCA_045639945.1 Myxococcota bacterium | reverse complement strand
TGGTTGATGAATATAGAAGGTGAGAGAAACTGATTCGAATGCAAAGAATTTGGACGAAAGAGATTGAGGGGCATTTCTGATGGGTCGGGAAGCTGCAGAACAGAATGCTGGGGTTGTTTATATTCTGACAAATCCGAGTTTTCCGGAGTATGTCAAGATTGGTTATGCGGACAACCTGCAAAAGAGATTGAAAGAATTAAATCGCAGCGAGTGTATTCCATATGCGTTTAGAGTCTTTGCAATCTATGAAGTAAAAGAGCGGCTTCAGGATTTAGCGCTTCACGATATGATAGACAGCATAAATCCTAATCTTCGCGCCATTGAAACCTTTGATGGAAAAAAGCGAAAGAAAGAGTTTTATGCCATGTCTGCAGATGATGCTTATGCAATTCTTCAGACAATTGCGACGGTGAGCGGCACAACGAAGCGTTTGCACAAGCTTACACCTGAAGGGCATGAAATCATTGATGAACAACTCGCCGAAGAGATTGAAAGCGAGCTTGTTTATTCTGAAGCGGATTTGCTCAAAAATGGCACTGATTACACTGTTCTTCTCTATCGAAGCTTGAAAAAAGAGCTTGAAAAGCTTGACGATGTCACCATCGTCCCTAAAAAACTCTATATTACATTCAATGCTCCAAAGGTTTTTCTCTCAATTGAAATTAAGAAGCAGATTCTAAAGCTTGTTCTCAACATGAAAAAGGGAACTCTCTCTGATCCTGAAGATCTCGCAGAAGATGTTTCAAAGAAAGGCCACTGGGCAACCGGCGATTATCGCCTTTGTCTCTCAGAACCAGCCCAAATCCCATCTTTCATGAAACTGGTCAAACAATCCTACTTTGCAAACCGAACTCACTTTGATGAGTAAACTCGAAACTCTGCTCACAGAATCACACCCTGAATGGGTGGACTATAAAACTACCCCCCGCCGAAAATCATGCTAGGATGAGTCCGCTTTTTGTGCCCAGCTCGCCAGGAGCTTGGTTTGTGGGGGAGCGATGTCCGATATTCAACAGCAGCAAGCCGCTTCATCCTCCGCGCTCCCGAGAGTGGAGGAAAGCAGGGGAATCGTGGGGAAAGATTTCACCTTTGAGAGATAAGAGATGACGCATCCTACATGCTGCTTTTATAAAGAAACCGTTTTACGAAAAGTTGTCGTCAACGACTTTCTCGCCTTGCGCAATGGATTCGAAATGAATTGCGTGCCTGGCGTCAATCTCATCATTGGTGAAAACGGAACTGGCAAGTCATCACTGCTGAAGCTGATTTACGCGGTTCGAGAGTCTTTTGATTCATTAGAGTATTGGCTTGGCCAAAGCCCTTATGCACCACCGACAATCGCACCCAAAGAGGTTTCCGACGAGGAAGCTGAAAAAATGGTTTTGTGTGAAGGTGTTGAGCAGCTCAGAATTCGTCAATACTTTGATGCGGATGATGAAAGCACGAATGACGTCTGGCTCATGAATGGCGAACTCCCTGAAGGTTCGCACTATGACCACTCTCGTGAAGCGCACATCGATGACGATAAAGCGGTGCTGTATTTCGACATTCTCGATGCTGATGATGACGACGATTCGCACACTGCCATCTATATTCCCGAGAAAGATATTCTGAGCCATTCCAAAGGATTGCTTGCTTTAAATAACAAGCGATCGATTCCCTTTGATAAAACCTATATTGACTTGTTGGCGTCTGCAGAATTGGGGCGTATTCGAGAAATTCCGACCTATATGATCGAGCTGATGAAAAAGCTGGCGGACATATCCGGCGGAGAAGTGGTGTATCAAAGTGATCAGTTCTTCATGAAAAAATCGGATGGTACACTGCTTCCGTTCTCATACGAAGCTTCTGGCCTTAAGCGCTTTGGGTTGTTATGGCAGCTTATTCAGAATGGACAAATTCAGAGCGGAAGCGTTCTGTTTTGGGATGAACCAGACAACAGCCTAAATCCCATGCTGATGTCAAAACTCGCAGAAATACTGATGGAACTTTCTCGACATCAGATTCAGATCTTGATTGCAACACACAATGAAACGCTGGCTCGCTGCATGGCGCTTCATCGCAAAGATGGCGATTCCTTGATGTTCCATGTGATGTATCGCGACGAAAAACATCAGATCAGAGTTCGTTCTGCGACTGAGTTTGAACAGCTTGAACCAAATTCACTCACAGACGCTCGGGTAGAGCTCTATGACGCCGAAATAGCAAAGGCATTTGCTCATGAATGAACCCATCATTGAGAGCGGAATGCGTTTTGACGCAACGGATGCCTGGCGAATTGAGAAGTCTGAGCTCTACAATGTGTTAAATAAGGGAGATAAAGGTCTTAAGACTGTTGAGTTTATTCGAGCCAAATCCGGAAACTATGTATTTGTAGAAGCGAAAAGTAGCTTTCCAAATCTGTATAATCCGGAAAGCAAAAAAGCCATTGATGAGAATATTTCCGATATTCTGAATAAGTTTATACATTCTTTATCTATTCTCTCATCGATTGCTCTGCGCGTGAATTCATTGAATCAAACTGATATTCCAGAAACGTTTCATAAACTGACTCAACCGTCTGTTCAGCTTGTATTAGTCATCAACTTTCCTGAAAAGATTGAGAACGCTCATCATACCAAATCCATTTGTGAAGAAATCCGAACTGTTTTCAATTCCAGGTTTTCTAAGGAACTCATGCATATTTGGCGAGCGAAGGTGTGGGTATTAAATAAACATCAGGCAATTCAACGAGGCTTTGTGCTGCCTGACGATGCTTGATCGTTTCGTCGCTGAATCAGCACCTTATCTCACCAATCGCTTTTTTAAAGAACACAAAGCAAATCGAACAGCTTGAGTGGTGATTACGAGCGACAAAATATAGCGCAGCCGCCAGATTGCAAAATCTGAACCCCCCAGCCGAAAATCATGCTAGGATGAGTCCGCTTTTTGTGCCCAGCTCGCCAGGAGCTTGGTTTGGGGGAGCGATGTCCGATATTCAACAGCAGCAAGCCGCGAAAACATTTGTGCAAAACTGGACTGGTCGTGGGTATGAAAAAGGCGAGTCGCAACCGTTTTGGCTTGCGCTGCTCAATCAGGTATTTGGGATTGCTCAGCCAGAGACGTTCATTACCTTTGAAGACAAGGTTATGCTTGATCATACGAGCTTTATCGATGGCTACATTCCAGCCACGCATACGATGATTGAGCAAAAGAGTCTTGGTGTTGATTTAAACAAGAAGATTAAGCAAAGCGACGGTTCTGAGCTTACGCCTTATGAGCAGGCAAGGCGATATGCCGATAGGCTTTCTTATTCCAAGCGTCCGCGTTGGATTGTCACTTGTAATTTCTCGACTTTCCAAGTTTACGACATGGAAGAGCCTGACGGTGCGCCCACTGTCATCGAGCTGGCTGATTTAGAAAAAGACTATTATCGTCTTGAGTTTCTCGTTAATCCTGACAGCAAACGACTTGCCAAGGAAGCCAGAGTTTCGACTCAAGCGGGTGAACTTGTAAGTAAGCTCTACAACTTGCTTGTTAAACAGTATAAAAATCCTGATTCACCAGAATCTCAGAAATCGCTTAACGTTCTCTGTGTTCGGCTTGTTTTTTGTTTGTATGCTGAAGACGCTCGTATTTTTGCGCGCAATTTATTCCATGATTATCTTGAGCGCTATTCTGCTCGTGATTTTCGAAAGATTCTTCTCGATTTATTCGAGGTTCTTAATACTTGTGATGAGGAGCGCGATCCCTATCTTGATCCGGAGCTTGCCAAATTCCCTTATACAAATGGCGGACTTTTTGCTGAGAAGATTGAAATCCCCAACTTTACAGATGAAATTCGCTCTTTATTGCTCAATGACATGAGCCTTGGTTTTGACTGGTCGCCCATTTCTCCGACGATCTTTGGTGCAATGTTTGAGAGCACGTTGAACCCAACGACGCGTCGTCAAGGTGGCATGCATTACACAAGTATTGAAAACATTCACAAGGTAATTGACCCACTTTTTCTTGATGATCTGAACGCGGAATTCGAAAAGATTAGAAAGATTAGTGATAATAAAAAGCGTCGCATTCAGCTTCAAACATTTCAAGACAAGCTTGCAAGCCTCAAATTTCTCGATCCTGCCTGCGGTTCAGGCAATTTCTTAACAGAAGCCTACATTTGCCTTAGGCGTCTTGAAAACCAAGTCATTCTGGCATGGAGTGACTCTGAGCGTTTTATGGGAGCGATTTATAATCCCATCAAAGTCTCTCTTGATCAGTTCTATGGGATTGAAATCAACGACTTTGCTGTCTCTGTTGCTTCTACTGCGCTTTGGATTGCAGAATCTCAGATGCTTGCTGAGACAGAAACGATCATCCATCAGGAAATCGAATTCCTTCCGCTCAAATCATACCATCATATTATTGAAGCGAATGCACTGCGCATTGATTGGAACAGTTTATTAGAAGGAAAAGTGAAAAATTGTATTGACAATGAGAATAATGTGATTTTCAATCAATCAATCAATCAATCAATCAATCAATCAATCAATCAATCAATCAATCAATCAATCAGCGCTTAGTGCCTGATAGTCAAGCAAATAATTGTCATTTTGATTATATTATGGGCAACCCACCTTTTGTGGGGGCACGTTTAATGAGTGAATCACAGAAAGATGATGTATTGACTGTTCTTGGTAAAAATTGGAAGAATGTCGGAAACCTCGACTACGTAGCTTGTTGGTACAAAATTGCGACATCACTGATTAAAAATACATCAACAAAAGCAGCGCTTGTTTCGACAAATTCAATTACACAAGGGGAACAAGTCGCAAATTTATGGAAGCCTTTAATGCAGGATGGACTTCACATAGACTTTGCGTACCAAACTTTTATTTGGGATAATGAAGCATCACGGAAAGCCCATGTTCATTGCGTTATTGTAGGATTTAGTTTTATATCTAATAATATCAAAAAGAAATTATATTTAACAAACGGACATCTAGTTGAAGTTGACCACATCAATGCATATCTTTATGATGGTCGAGATTCATTTATTGAAAGTCGCAAAAGTCCAATATGTGCAATACCTGAGATGTTGTTTGGTAGTATGGCTAATGACGGCGGTAATCTAATTATTAAACCAAACGAGTACGATAATTTTATAAAAAATGAAC
>JAZUEA010000534.1:0-8008 GCA_045639945.1 Myxococcota bacterium | reverse complement strand
AGTTGTGTTCTTCTCTTGTCTTCCTAAGACCGCTTGGCCTCCGACTTGCTTGGTGGTGTTCATTACGATCTTTACGATCGGTGAAGCGTTCTGGTCGCCGCGCTTGATGCAGTTCACCGCAGAGATTGCGCCGGAAGGTCGTGAAGGCACCTACATTTCGCTTTCTGCGTTGCCGTTCTTCTTGGGCAAGTTGGTGGCGGGCCCTATGTCTGGTTGGTTGCTCGCGACTTACGTGCCGGAAGGTGGCGATGTTTCGAATCACGCGATGGTCTGGGTTTGGGTTGGTGCCATCGCGATTCTCTCGCCGTTGGGCTTGCTCATTTTTGCAAAGAGCTTCCGCGCTGCAGAGAAGAAACCCGCAAAACAAGCCGCTGAATGATAATTTTCAAAATCCTGCCTCTCTTTCTCTGCCTCGCTCTTCCTGATTTTGCGGAAGGCGAGGCGATGCCCCCAAAAAACACTGAACCTGCAACTGTGACGAATTTGGCGGATCTGCCTCCAATGTCCAAAGCGCCCAGGAGCGAGGATTTTGTTGCGAACTTGATTGATTCCAAAAAGAGTGAGTCGATCGGTAGCTACTCGTCGGGGTCGCTTAAAAATGCAGTAAAATTCCCTGCGTCGGGCACTGGCTTTGTGATGATTCGCCGCAAACGCGAACGCTACTTTGGCAACGAAGCTGCGCTCAATTGGCTTGTTCAGTTTGGCGAAGTGATCTCGCAGGCTGGTTTGCGACCGGTTTTGGTGGGCGACGTTTCAAAACGCGAAGGTGGTCGAGTGCGCAAAGATCACGCGAGCCACCAAAACGGGTTGGACATTGACATTTGGTTTGAAAATCCGAGGCGCTTCAATCGCGAAGGCGACAAAGATCCGCCCACGCTGGTTTACAAGCAAAAAGTCAACGAGCGATTTGGCGCGCGACATTTGCTGTTGCTCGAATTTGCGGCGCGTTCACCGCTGGTTGAGCGAATTTTTGTGAATTACGCGATCAAGCGCGCTCTGTGTGATTCGGTGGTGGGTGATCGCAGCTGGCTTTACAAAATTCGACCATGGTGGGGACACGATTCGCATTTTCACGTTCGGTTGCCGTGTCCCAAGTCGAGTCCAAACTGCGTGCCACAAGAACCGCTGGATCCGCAAAACGAAACGTGCGGTGACGAAGTCGAGTGGTTTGCGACGCACCGAAAAGGTCAGAAATGAAAAAGCCCGTGTTCAGCGGGCTTTTTGGTTTTCGGGATTTTCGGGCTCGGCGTTGCTCTGTTCCGCAGTGAGCTTGAGGAAAATTTCCTCCAGACTTTGTCCTTCGCCGCCCATCGCTCGCAATTCCGCCGGCGAGCCTTGCGCAATGATTTTGCCGTGATCGATGACGGCGAGCGCGTCGCAGAGTTCGTTTGCCACTTCGAGCGTGTGCGTTGAAAAAATGACAGTCGTGCCGAACTCTCGCGTTTCTCGGCGCAACAAATCTTTCAATAATTTTGCGCCTTTCGGATCGAGACCAACCATCGGCTCGTCCACCACCAAAAGTCGTGGTCGGTGAAGCAACACAGAAGCGAGCACCAGTCGCTGCTTCATGCCGTGGCTGAAACTTTCACAAAGCGCATCTTTGCGGGGCAAAAGTTCAAAAATTTCAAGCCAGGCCAGCGCTTGTTCGCGCGCGTGCTTTTTGGGCATGTCGTAAAGCGACGCCACAAAATCCAAATACTCAAGCGCGGTGAGCCGATCATACAAATACGGCCGATCGGGCACGTAGCCTAGGCGTGACTTGGCTTTGAGTGTGTCGCGCGCGAGATCCAAACCGTCGATGATGATTTTTCCAGCTGTGGGCTCGATGAGGCCGGCGATCATTTTCATGGTCGTGGTTTTGCCCGCGCCATTTGGACCTAAAAATCCATAAAGTTCGCCTGGTTTTAGGTGCAAGCTCAGATCATCGACTGCACAAAGCGAGCCGTAGCGCTTGGTCAAATGTTCGAGCTTTAGCATGATTTGCTTTCGTCTTTCGAATCTTGTTCAAGCGGAATGCCTAATAAAATTCGATTCTTGGGCGTGATGTCGCTGGAAATGCTCTGCGTGACGACGCGGTAGCCGTTGTGGCTGAGTCGTGCAGCGCGAGTGACGTCGATGGCGAGCGATGGATCGAGCCAACCTTCAAGGCCGCCGGTGTTGTTTTTGGCAAACGCGTGACAGCACGGCATGACGGCGACTGGTGCGTGCAGCTGAATCGCGAGATCGAGCGTTTGATCGGTCAAACTGCCGCAGGCGTGAACGCCGCAAATCAGTGGTGCAACAGGACCTTGCTCGAGTGGCACGTCGGAAATGGCACCGGTTTTGAGTTCCACGCGCCCTTTCAGTCTGGGCCAGCGCTCGCACAAGGCCGCTTCAAGTTTGGCAGCGCTTTGTGGAATGCGAATGTCGTACGCCTGCGCTCGGGGAATCGAGTCGTCGAGCAAAATCAGGCACCATGAAAGCAGCGCATGGCCGCATGCCAGCTCTAAAATGGGACGACCTTTAAATCGACGATAAATTCGGCGGGCGACTTCCCAGGCTTCGTAGAGTTCTTTGCGCGGCAAACATTCTGCCATGCAAATGGTGCGCGCGAGTCTCGCAAAAAGCGTTTCGCCTTCAAATCGCTGTAAATCATAGTGTGTGAGCGTAGTGCGCGCATGTTGGTCAAAAGCCATGTCGTCCTCATAACCTTGCGGAAAAACAAATAAAAATGAAAAATCGGTGCTGCAAAATAAGCATTTTTGAGCGCACCTTCAACCTTCTGAAGTTGTGATACTCTTTAAGCTCGCGTTGGATTTCTGTAGAGTGCCGCTGTTTGTAAAAAGGAGTGCACCATGGGTGAGAAGTCCCTTTTGGATCAGATGCTTGAATCTCACGTTGACCGCCAGGATTTCCACGAGGAGCGCCGCCCTGTAAGCGCTACCGAAAAGCGCTTGGCCCGCACCTTGGATCGTCAACGCACCGCCGCTGCTCACGCGGAACCTGAACGCGAACTTTGGCGCGAGTACGAAGCCGCCGCCGACGCATTGCACGGCGAAAGCGAACTCTGCGGCATGGGCGTGGGCGATCGATTCATCCTTCAAGGCTGCAGCCCCGATGTGAACGGTCGTTGGATTGTGGTTCGCATCGATGCAGGTGGTTACGGCCAGCTCTACGCTAAGCGCGCCGACGGCAATCCTGGTTACGTCGTTTTGAACGAGAACAAATTGCGCGACGCCATCCACGCAGGCCTTCTCATTCCTCAGATCTGATTCTCTGATCGCCGTCCTGGCGAGGTCGAAACGTGTCATTCCTGCTTTCGCTTCTGTTGGCGGCCCCGCCTGAGCCGACCTTATTTGTCATTGAAGATGCCGAGCCTGCGTCTCTGCAAAAAGCGGTGCAGTCGGTGATTGAACCCGATGAAGGCGCGTGTCTGTTTACCGCGCAGGATCTCGAAGCGCATCTTGCCGGCTTAAAAGGTGAGCGAGCGCTCGGTTGTGCGGACGACACGGAAGCGTGTTCCGATCCTGATCAAGCGGTTTTGCAAGCAGTTGGACTTGCTGCACGCATTACGGTTAAAGCGCAGAAATCGCCAAACTCCGCGAAATCACAAGCAAAGTACAGAGTTTCTATGACCAAGCTGCCGGCTCACGGTGCTTTGGTTCAAGGTGAAGGCTCGGGTGCAACGCTTAAGCAGGCCACGCGAGAGGCGCTCAACCAGCTCAAAGGCAACGCGTTTCTCGATCTCCACATCGCCAAAGATGCGATTGTGATTTACGACCGCGAGGTTTTGGGCACAGGTCCAGGGCGCTACAGCGTGCCGGCGGGCAAGCATAAGCTGCGCATCGAAGCAAAAAATCAGAAGCCAAAAGCCTACGACATCGACATGAAACCTGGCGAAAGTACTGAGGTTTCTCTCGAACTCGGTATGGTTGCAGGCGAGCTCGAAATCGATTGGTCTCCGGCTGGCGGCGAGGCGACCATCGACAATCAGCCGTATCTTGCGGGTGACAAACTTTCGCTCGCGCCGGGCAAGCATAAATTACGCATTCAAGTGCCGGGTTACGCGGTGCACGAGCGCGAAGTTGAGGTAAAGCCGTCTACACGCTGCACGCAGCACGTTACGTTGGTGCCGAAAGAGCCCGAATGGCGCACGGCCCTGCGAACGCCAGATCCGGACACTCTCGTTCATAAGTCCTCGATTCCAGTCAATATTCGGCTTGCAACGATTTGGGATGGTCCCATTAACCAGAGTTTTGGCTCGGGCGAAAATCGCATCAAAGTCACCAAGCAAACCGAAAATCAGTTGATGTTTGGTGCTGAAATCGGCGCGCGCTATGCGTTTTTCGAAAACTTTTTCGTGAAGCCGCTGTCGCTCAGTTTTGATGAAGCGGCGGGTAGTTTTTCTGCCAAAGTGAATACGCAAGCAGGCGATCTGGACGCGCACGTTGAAGATTTGAAACGGCTGACCATGCGATTTGGTTGGTTTGGTGTGCGCTATTTGGCTTGGAAGCTCGAACCCAGTTTGGCGCTCGGTTTTGCGATTTCACACGAGTCGGGCACGCTCAAAATGACCGGCGCAAAAGACCAAGATTTGAGTGATACGTCGTTCCAAATGGGCATGGAAGTGGGCGTAAAAATTCACATTGTGCCGAATTGGTTTGCGTCGGTTGGTTTTGAATTGGACATGTGGGCCGATCAGCGTCCGTTTACAACGATCACTTTTGGTGGCGGCTACTCGTTTGACGCGCCAGGATTACCGCGATGATTTGAGAAATCTTATTTTGTTTCGCGGGATTAGCTTCAAGTACGCCCGGATTTTCATTTGCGGATGCGCTGAGTAAAGCAGACGAAGTGGCGGCAGCCAAAGCGGATTACAACAACGAACGTTACGCGGCGGCTTCCAAAAAGTTTTTGGCGCTTTGTCAAAAATATCCAAATGATTTCGCGTTGTTGCGCTCTCTCGCTCGAACTCGAAACTGGAATGGCGATGCTGCTGGTGCCGCTCAAGCCTATCGTGATTATCTCGCGCTCGCGCCAAACGCAAAGGATCGCAAAAAGATCCAAGCGGAATTGGAGTTAGTCGAAGAAAAATGCGGCGGCAAAAAAACTGCGTGGCCAACCGAAAAGCAGCAAAAAAAGCTCAATCAAATGCATGAGGCGCTCGCAGCGAATCGATTGGTCGGTGAAAATGGCGCATTTTCAGCACTCCGAAGTGCGCTAGATATGGGGCTTTTTGGCGTTCCGCTGGTTGAAGCAGCTTCCTCAATTGAGGCGAATTTTGTGCCTCGCGCCAAGTCGGCGCTTGCGTCATTTTTGGCGCTGGATGCGGTCGCGACGGAAAACGACTTCGATTTAGCAGCCTATGAATTTCGCGCTTTGGGCCTGGTTGGTGACGAAACGCAGGATTTCGCGTCGGCAATGATTGCAGTTGATGCACTGAAAAAGCGCGATGCGCAAACGGCGATGGCTGCGTTGAAAGATGTGGAACGCCAGAAATATCCTGAAATTTCAGCGGTCTACGCGCTTGCGTTGTGGCATCTTGGTCGATTCGATGACGCGCAAAAAGAAGCAAGCGGGCGTTCGGGACGTTTGAATGCTTTGATTTCAGCATTGGCCGCGGGCTCAAAAGGCCACGCCCAGCCGTTGTTTGCCATTCTTTCCGGTGAAAAAAGTTTGAAGCAGGAGACGCCGTGAAACTGTCGATTTGCATTGTGGCTGCTATCGTTGCGTTGACTGCATGCCAAATGATAGTGAGCGACATCGACCTTCCGCCTTGGGTGCCGGATTCAGGTGCAGCGGATGCGAGCGCAGCGGATTCAGGTGCAGCGGATTCAGGTGCAGCGGATTCAGGTGCAGCGGATGCGAGCGCAGCGGATGCGAGCGCACTGGATTCAGGCGCAGCGGATTCAGGTGCAGCGCTGCCAGAGCTTGATGCGTCAGAGGTTGATGCGTCAGAAGTGGATGCAGAAATTCTGGTTCTGGATTCAGGCGCAGCGCTGCCAGAGGTTGATGCGTCAGAGCTTGATACGTCAGAAGTGGAAGAACTGTAGTCGTCAGAGGCGGATGCGGAGGAGCTTGTGGTGAAGTTCTTAGAGTTGGATGCTTCTGAGTCCAGTGAAAAGTGAGTTCGATAAAAATTTTGAAACAAAAGGATGAAGCATGCGTAACCTTGCGATTTTATTGAGTTCTATTGCTCTTTTCGCTGTCGCTTGTGATGACGACGATGACAATAATGAAGCGATGACCGACGCCGGAACGGCTGGTTCTGCTGGTTCTGCTGGTTCTGCTGGCTCAGACAGCGGAGAAGCGGGCTCGGAGCAAGGCGGCGCGGATGTTGAGGAATCGCTGTTTGAAACGCGTTATCCCTCGGCTCAGGTTGGCTTTGCGGAGTTTACGTTCAACGACGAAACCTGGGAGTCGATTTCGTACGCGCTGCTCATGACCACGGCCGACGAAGAGCTTTCGCTCTGGGTTTTTGGCCAGGGCGCGTACTGGTGCAATGTGTTGGCGCAGCAGATTTTCCGTTCAAATTTCACGAGTTGCGACGACGCGACCAACGAAGAATTGCTGCGTAGCACTGTGGAGCCGGCGATCAAAGAAGCGCTCGAACAAAAGTACCACGACAAAGTCGCGGGTTCGACCGGCACGTTCGCAGAGTTAAGCCTTGTCATCTCCAAGTGCGGAGTTTACGGTCAGTAATTCGCACTCACCTCGTTATGAATAAAAATCATCGAATTTATTGGTCTTTTTTGACTGCGGTTGTCGTTTTTTCGGGCGCGGCGCAGGCTCAGTCTATCACTGAAAGCGCCAAGGTGTTTTATCTTGCCGACAATCGCGATGGCGTGGATTACGAGCGCGATGACGATTATGTCTTGGTATTTCAGCAGTTAAACGCGCAGATGCAGTCCCAAACGGACCTTGGATTTTTGTCAGCTCAGGCGCGGTTGGATGGCTTTTTGTTTGTTACCGATGGCGAGTTGGATGGGCCGCTAAATCAAGATTCCCGCCTCTCGCTTGAACGTCTAAGCGCTGAATATTCTTATAAATTCTTCAGAATTGAATTGGGTGACCAGCACCTTGAGCTGGGACGCGGCTTGGCACTGTCGCTGCATCCTGTTGAGGCGGCCGGCGTTGATGTGGCGCTGCGTGGCGGCCATGCACACGTAGAGTTGGGCGTGCATTCGATTGGTTTGTTCGCAGGTCACACAAATAGTGTTGACTTAGATATGCTTTCTTACAAAGAGATTGCGCAAAAAAACGATCTCTTAATGGGTGGTTTGTATGGACTCGTCCTTGGTGCAACACAATGGTCTGTATATGGTGTGTATTTGCGCCCCGAAGATCGCTTGCTCGAAGACGAAGATCATAGCCTGACAGGCGGTATTTCGGGAGCCTGGACTGGTGAACTTGGCGCCGTATATGCTGAATTTGATTACCAAAATCGGGAACTCGCGGGTGTTTCAGATACCGGTAAAGCAGCGTACGCAAGTGTAGACCTGTTTTTAGGTAAAACAGAAGCATTACTCGAAGGCTTATGGCTTGATGCATTCGAGCAGCGTGGCAGCGAAAATACTGCGCTTCAAAGTCGTTTCGATTACACGCGTGGCCCGTCATTGGAGCGTATAGATCAAGAAATCCTTGAAAATAGGGATGTTAGAGGCGCTCGCATACTGCTTCGGCGCGAACTTTTTGTGCCGGAATTACAGGCTCATGCAAATGCGATGTACCGCTTGCAAAAGCCAGATGCGCCATCTGAAGTGCAACAATTGCATTTTTATGGTGGCTTAGAGCTCGAAGCGCTGGGTCAGTGGATGCTGAGTGGTGGCTGGCGGCAAGAAACACAACATTCGAAAATAATTAAAGAAATGACGCATTTTGAAGCGGCGACGCGCCATGCATTCGATCTGTATGAATTGCATACGAATCACACTTTGGAGCTTCGAACGCTTGCGGGTCAAGATCACACGCGCGCAACGGTTTATGTCGGACTCGATCGCGCCAACCTGGGCGGTTTGGGATTTGAGTT
>JAZUEA010000533.1:0-1840 GCA_045639945.1 Myxococcota bacterium | reverse complement strand
GGTTGTTGTGGCGCGTGCTCAAGCGACGCTCACCTATCCTTCGCGATTCATGTTGGTCGCAGCGATGAATCCTTGTCCGTGTGGCTATTACGGGCATCCGCGCCATCGTTGCCAATGCACGCCGCAAGCGGTGAGTCAATATCGCAATCGAATCAGTGGTCCGCTCATGGATCGCATTGATTTGCAGTTGAATGTTGAAGCTGTGCCACCGAGCCGGTTGCGACAGCTTGAAGAAGAAGAAGATTCAGCGTCGATTCGCCAGCGCGTGATCGCCGCACGTGCTTTGCAGTCCAAGCGATTGGCTGGCTCTGGTGCTCATTGTAACGCGCAGCTTCTGCCTTCTCAGATTCACGAATTCTGTGCTCTCGATCCACGTACGTCGGCGATTTTTGAGGATATTCTCGAACGCTTCGATCTTTCTGGACGTGCACACGATCGCATTTTGAGAGTCGCTCGCACCATTGCCGATCTCGGAGGTTCAGACCGAATCGAAGGCGAGCATCTGCGGGAAGCAATTCAATACCGGCAATTGGACAAAGAGAAGCTTGGATGAAGCTTCTGTCGTTATTCTTTCGATTTTACACGGCTTTTTGGACCAAGGTTGGTCTCGTAAGCCACATATTTGCTGAAGGGTTGGAATCCCTTCTTAGGATTTTGGGAGGAATTAATCTCATGTCGAATCTTACACCTGAGCGTCAAAAGGCCCTAAACACCGCCATCGCAGCCATCGAAAAGCAATTCGGCAAGGGCTCACTGTTTTGCATGGATTCTCAGCGACCAGTGGAATGCGTTCGCGCAAATCCGACTGGTTGCATGAGCTTGGACCTTGCGCTTGGCATTGGCGGATTGCCGGCTGGCCGCATCATTGAAATCTACGGTCCCGAGTCATCTGGCAAAACCACGCTTATGCTTGAAGTTGTGGCGGGTGTTCAAAAGCGCGGCGGCGTGGCGGCATTCGTGGATGCAGAGCACGCACTCGATTTAGGCTATGCACGCAAGCTTGGTGTGAATCCGTCGGAACTCTTGATTTCTCAGCCTGACAACGGTGAGCAAGCTCTTGAAATTACAGATGAATTGGTTCGCTCTGGCGCGGTTGACATCGTGGTTGTTGACTCGGTCGCGGCGCTTGTTCCCAAGGCTGAGCTTGAAGGTGACATGGGCGATTCGCACATGGGACTTCAGGCGCGCTTGATGTCGCAGGCGCTTCGTAAACTGACTGCCACTTGCAATCGCTCTGGCACGACTGTGGTTTTCATCAATCAGTTGCGTCAGAAAATCGGTGTCATGTTCGGCAATCCCGAAACAACGACCGGTGGCAACGCACTCAAGTTTTATGCCTCGATTCGCATGGACATTCGCCGCGTTTCTACCATCAAAAACGGCGAAACCTGCGTGGGTAACCGAACTCGCGTCAAAATCGTCAAGAACAAGCTCGCTCCGCCGTTTGCGCAGGCTGAATTCGATATTTTATATGGTTCGGGCATCAATCGCGAAGGCGACTTGATTGATTCTGCGGTTAGCTGCGGAATCATTACAAAATCTGGTTCTTGGTACAGCTACAAAGGCGAACGCCTCTGCCAGGGCCGCGACCGCGCATGCTCGGTTTTGAAAGAAAATCCGGCTCTGGCCGAAGAACTTTCTGCCACTCTGCTTGCGCAGAACCATCCTGAATTATTCGGAAAATCGTCTGAAGAAGACTTGGCTGAAGATTTGACGGAAGCAGCTGAAGTTGCTTCGTAATGCATGAAGAGCGCTAGGAACTGAGATTACAGCGCCCATTGATTTGGGAAGAGTCAGTCGCCTGCTCCGTCGGATGCAAATCCGCGAAGAATCTCGATGG
>JAZUEA010000532.1:0-7564 GCA_045639945.1 Myxococcota bacterium | reverse complement strand
CCCGCTTGGCCTCCGACTTGAGCATTGGCCGCACGTCGGGCGCTTACACTTTCCCCGACGATCCCTATCTTTCGCCGTTGCACGCTACGTTTTATTACCAAAGCGGTCGACTTTACGTGCGCGATGAAAATAGCGTGAATGGCGTGTATTTGCGGATTCACGGTTCTGCGGATTTGTGTGATGGCGACTGCTTATTGGCCGGCGAAGAAATCATGGTCGTTGGCTTAAGCGACATCACCGGACAAATGATTGCTCAGGATCAAACGCACTTTTTCGCCAGCCCGCGTCCAAACAAGAGTTTGCGCATTGTTCACCTGATCGATGGCGGTCACCGTGGACTGTCTCACATGGTTACTGGTGATAAAGTCACGATTGGTCGTGCAAATTGCGATTTGAGCTTCCCTGATGATCGTTTCATCAGTGGTCGTCACTGCCAGATTGAATTCAACGGTTCCAGTGCTCGAGTTGTGGATTCGAACTCGCGCAACGGAACTTATCTTCGAATTCACGGCCCGCACGCGCTGATGGATGGCGACCACCTTTTCTTAGGCAAGCAACTTTTGCGCGTTGAGCTGCCCGCTTAAGGCTTCGGGACAGGAGAGTAATCATGAAATGTCCGTACTGCGGCCGCGAGAACGAGAGCCATTACAAGTTCTGCGTGGGATGTGGTGAGGATCTCAAATCCGTTGCTGCGCCCGAGCCTGCTAAAGCAAGTCCGAGGGTTTTTTCATTCGGTCAGGGACAAAGTCGGATTCGCCACCCGTTTACAGGTGTGCGCCGCGGAACCGATGGAACGACGCCGGGCGTTATGCCGCCGAAGCCGGTGCGTCCTGCTGTTACGCCGAAAGCTGAGCCCGCTTCGAAAGAACCCGAAGTTGTGCCGCCGCCGAAACCGATTCCGGCAAAGCCTTCGAAGCCAGTGCCATCGGTCAAACCTGCATCGATTGCACCACAGCCGATTTCTGAAGAGCCAACAGTTCCTGAAGAACCCCAGATTTCTAAAGAACTGCATTTTTCAGAAGAACCTCAGCTTTCAGAAGAGCCGCGGTTTTCAGAAGAACCTCAGCTTTCAGAAGAGCCGTTGCTGGTTTCTGAGCCGTCGCCGATTTCGATGCCTCCGCGCGCGCTGATTTTAGAACAGTCGTCGTCGATTTCAGAAGCACCACAGCCGATTTCAGAAGAGCCGCAGCCTGTTCGAGAATGGACGAAAGCGCCTACGACTGCACCGGTTGAACTTTCTGCGCTGCCTGATGAAGACGATTCGTATTCTCAGGATTTTCAACCGAATTCTTCTGTCGAGCGGGAAGCGCCCGAGGGCGCGTACACGCTGCAAACGAGTGCGTTGTCGGCTGCGCCAGAGCCGATTGCGCCGCCTAAGCCAATTTCTGTGCCTCCGGTTGCACCGCCGCCAATGTCAAAACCAGTGTCGGCGCCCGAAGAGCCTGTTGCACCGGTTCCGCGAATCTGTGCGAACTGCGGCGCGCAAGTGCCCGAGGGATTTGCGTTTTGTGGTGTTTGTGGCACGCGGTTCGCGCCACCTAAGCCAAAAGTTCCAAGCCTGACGTTGATTCATTCCGATGGTTCTGAGGGCGAGCATTTGACGTTGCCCGAAGGCGAAACCTTGATCGGGCGTGATGTCGGCATTGATACATTTAGTGAAGATCCGTTCTTGTCGCCTAAACACGCGATTTTTACGTACGACGCGGCGGCGCATGAATTGATCGTGACTGATTTGGACAGCTTGAACGGCTTGTTCTTGCGTTTGCGTCCGCGCACCGAAGTTGAGATTTACGACGGCGATTTGTTCCGCATTGGCCAGCAGTTATTGCGCTTTGAGTCATTGGAGCATGCTCGCATGCCGCGCGATGTGGGCGATGCGATTTCGATGGGTTCGCCGCTTCCCAGTGGTGCGTGGGGACGTTTGGCAACCGTGATAGCGCTGGATGAAGAATCAACCGCCACGATTCTCGCGAAGCCCGAAATCCACTGCGGCCGTGAAAAAGGCGACATCTGCTTCCCAGACGACGGCTTTGTGAGTGGCTCGCACTGTCGACTTTACGAACGTCAAGGCCGCTTGTATCTGCAAGATTTGGGTTCCACCAACGGCACTTACATTCGCATCCGCAAAGAACGTAAACTTGTGGAAGGCGATCTCTTGCTCATCGGTCAGCAACTCTTCGGCATTCGCCTTCCTGATTAATTCCTCTTCAAATCTTCAATTATTTTCGTAAGTTGAGGTAGCTTTGAACCTCGGCATTCTCCTTTTCATTGTCACGTACATCCTCATTTCTGCGCGCCGACTCTCTTGGTTGGGATTTGACCGACCGGCAGGTGCGCTCTTTGGTGCTGTTGCCTTTGTCTTTTGTCGCATTCTCACACCCGAACAAGCCATTAATGCTGTGAATGGAGAGACTATTCTCCTTCTGTTCGGTGTGATGGGTATGGGAGCATTTTTAACACTTGATGGCTTTTTTGATGCCATTGAGTTTTTACTTACGCGCGTGGCGAAGACACCGGCTCGATTGCTTGCGTGGATTGTTTGGGGCGCTGGAATTTTGAGCGCGCTCATTACGAATGATGCGGTTTGCGTGTTGGCGGCTCCGTTGGTTGTGCGGCTCATCGATCGCCACAAGTTGCCGGTGTTGCCGTTTTTGTTGGCGCTTTGCACGGCGGCGAACACAGGCAGTGCTGCCACGCTGGTCGGCAATCCGCAAAACATGCTTTGTGCAGTTTTGGGCGGACTTTCGTATCGCGAGCATTTGTTTGTGGTTGGACCGCTGGTTCTGATTTGCCTGGCGATAAACCATGGATTTTTATGGCTATTTTTCAGAAAGAAACTTCAAGGTCAGCTTGAGCCGCCTGAAAGATCGGAATCACCCGTATCGCTGCGCCAGAGTTTGGGTGCGCTGTTGGTCATTGCGGGCACAGTGGTTGCGTACACGTTGGGCGCTGATTTGGCTTGGTCGGCGACGGCAGGATTTGTGGTGCTCATGCTTCTTCGCCGCCGTGACGTGCGAATGCTGTGGGGTCACATCGATTGGTCGCTGTTGGTATTTTTCGCCTCGCTGTTTGTGGTGGTTGAAGGTTTTATGCGAAGCGGCGGGCCAGCGATGATTTTTGAACGATTTCCAGTGGTTACGGAATCTGATCTTCCTGGTTGGTTGCGCACGTCCAGCATTTTCTTGTTGGGCTCGAACGTCGTTTCCAACGTGCCGTTTATCTTGGTGATTCGCGATCAGATGCCCGCTGTAAATCCCAAGTTCGCGTGGGAACTTTTGACCATTGCCTCGACTTTTGCAGGTAATCTCACGCTTTTGGGATCGGTCGCCAATGTGATTGTCGCTGAAAGTGCTCGTGATTTCGGTGGGTTAGGATTTTGGGAACATTTCAAAGTGGGCGCACCACTCGCGATTTTGACCACGCTGGTGGGTACACTTTGGCTGTGGGCTTTCTTTTAAGCCGCAGCGCAAAGCCATTGATTTAATTTAGAAATTGGGAAATCAGTGGGCGACGAGGCCGATTTCTTTGAGCAGGTTCTCGACGTGCAGGTTGACCAAAGTGGGGTGTTCAACTGGTGTGGCGTGCGTGCCTTCTTCAACAACCAGCATCTTGGAGTTTTTGAGGCGGGCGGCCATGTCTTTGGAAAGGCGGCATGGCGTGAAGTTGTCGCGTTCGCCTGCGATGACCAAGCACGGGATGTTGATGTCGTCGATGAAGCTGCTTGCGCTGTGTCGACCGGCAGCTGCGAGCATGTCGCAGAAAATGCGCGGATCTACAGCGGCCATGTGGTCGAAGTATTCCTGGAAGTCGGTCGCGATTGTGAGATCGGTGTGCACTTCAGTGAGGCGCGCGATGTAGAAGGCGATGGGCTGCGTGACCAGATTTTGCCAAATTGCGCGAACTGGACGCGGCGCCAAGTGTGCGAGCGTTTGCAAAACCGGCAGCGCGAATTTCAGCGCCGGGCCATTGTGGAACGTTGAGACCAAATGCTCGAAGCTGCCGCACAAAAGACCCATGGCCACGATGTGCTCAGGGTGGCGGTGGAAAATTTCGAGCTCGGTTTGCACACCCATGCTGTGGCCGAGCAAAACGGCGCGCTTGGTGTGCTCAGCTTGGAAGACGTAATTCCAGTCGTCCGCAATGTCTTCGAGTGTGACCGCTGCCGGGTTGGACGGCGCTTCGCTGCGTCCGTGACCGCGGATGTGGAGGTGAACGATGCGGCCGTACTGCAAAAGCATGGGGCGCATGTACTTCCAAATCCAGCCGTCGCAACCAATGCCGTCGCACAGGCAAATGTCGCAGTCGCCTTCGCCTTCGACTTCGTAGAAAAGGCGAGTTCCGTCAAAGCCTTCGATGGTGTGTTCAAGAATGGTCATTTGAGATCCCATTTCAGCTCAACAAGAGCGGGCGCGCCTGCGATGCGCAGGGTTAAATCGCCGGGCGAAGTGCCCGTTGATTCAGGCTTGGGAAAACGAACCAAGTAGCCCTTAAACAGTGGTTCTGCATACGAAAACGCAAGTTGCGCGTTCGTGTACTCTTCCTTGTTCAAAAGCTTGACAGAAGTTGGCGTTGATTCACCGGTCGCAGACTTGAGAAAGAGTGAGAACGTGTGCTCCGCCTTGTCAAGGTTGTTCCAGTGTGAATCAAAGGTGGAAACCACCATGAAAAATTGTACGGAATCTTCAGCTTCAGCCGTTGCTTGTTCAACGCGCGCTTCGATGTCGGCTTGGGAAAGTCCCAAATTTTTGCCTTCAAAACGCGCGCGATCAGCTTGAAAAGAAGGGGAGAGAAGCGTGGCGTAAACAAGAATGCGCTGCTCAAGATCCTGAAATGCTTGGCCTTTTCGGGTCCAATTCCGCAACGCGTCACTGTAGTCGCTCTGTGTTTGAGCAGCCCAAGTTTGCGTGTCGGTGGAAGTGCCCATGCCGCCACAAGCGGTCAGACCAAGCATAAGGATAAGAGGCAGTGCGCGCATTAACGGCGGCCCTTTTTCTTCTTTTTAGAAGAACCCCGATTTTGTTGGTGAATCGGAGCGTTCGCGACCACAACGACACTCTCTGCGACTTCATCTACTTCGTCGATGTCTTCGTCGCCGTCGTCGGCCAGTTCAGCTGATTCGGCTCCCGCTTCAATGGTCTGAAGCTTAAGCGTGTCTGACGTTTCAAAAATGCCGTCAGCGTCGTCAGTCAGGCTCCGGCGCGTCGGACGACTCCGTCACAGAAGGTTCCGCAGAAACTTCGGGCGCAATCGTCGTTCGAGCGGGGTGCGGCGGCATGGAAGCCGGACGCGGTAACTGAGAAATCGGCGCTTGTTGAGCAGGCGCTTGAGAAGTGTGCACGGTTTGCACGGACTCACGAACAGGTTCGCGACGGACCGGCTGAGCATCACGGCGCATTTCGCGACGAGAATCGGTGTGCGTTTCGCGCTGCACTTCTTTGGGCGGCAATTCCGGGAATCCTTCGCCCGCTTCAACGTCGGCATCGATGAGCGCGCCATCTGCAATGGCGATGATCGGCGCTTTGAGTGAACCGCGCACACGCGCTGTGGAAGCCAGCGAAATGCGCTCGGTTACTTGAGCATTGCCAACAAAAACACCTTCAATTTCAAGAGCTTGGGCGCGAACCTCAGCCTGAACGTGAGCTTCGGATGCGACGAACAACGCGCCTTCGCTGAGAGAAACTTCACCCAGCACTCGGCCGTAGACATCAACATCGCCCGCGCCGCGCAGAACGCCACGCACGGTGGTATTTTGCGCGATCTGGGTCGCTGCTCCGCTCGCGGACGCCTGCGCCATCTCAGCCCTCGCCGTCGATCTGCATGTCGATGTTGCCCTTGAACAAGGCGCCATCGGCAATGTGGATGCGCGGAGCGGTGATGTCGCCGATGAGCTTGCTCTCGGCCTTCAGCTCGACGCGAGAATGAGCGAGAAGGTTGCCGGTCATTAAGCCTGCAACTTCAATGGATTCCGCTTCGAGATCAGCTTGCACTGTGGCAGAAGTTTCAACGTAAACGTCAGCCTGAACGTTGATTTTGCCTTTGACCGTGCCCTGAACAACGATGGGATCCGAACCAGAAACCTCGCCGTCAATGATGATGGTGCTGCCGATGGTCGTGTCTGCCATGGTGACTCCTTAGCGCCTTCTCACAGGCTGTTTCTGTTCGACTTTTTGCTGCGGCTCAGGCAGCTCAAGGCCTTCGATTTCAAAATTCATCTCGATGCGACCCTTGAAGCGAGCGCCATCCTCAAGCGTGAGGTGCTGCGTCCGCAAAACGCCGGTGACATCTGCGCCATTTGCAATGGTCACCTTGGTCGCCGCGATTTCTGCGTTGATTCGGGCTTCGCTGTCGATGTTGAGATCGCCTTCGAGCTCGATAGAGCCCTCAACCGTTCCCTGAATGGTGAGGTCTTCTGAGCCTTTGATGCTGCCGCGCACAATGGTGTTCGGACTGATCATCTCTACTCCTGCCAGGCCACGTTAAATTGAAAACGTGACGTTAGACCAAAGCACGTTCCCTTTGTCAACGGATGATCAGTGACTTTCGGGCGGCTCGGACGCTTCTTTCGATTCTGTTGAGTCTGTTGGGGCCGCGCTCATGACCGGTTCAGGTTTCGAATCGGCGGCAGAGGCGTTGTCTGTGGTTGCTGCTTCGTTCTTAAGCGTTGGACTGGCCAAGACTTTGCATTGAACCGTGTCCAGCTTGTCGGTTTTGGTGTGAACCAAAGCAGCTGTTGAATCCGGAGTGACCCAAAGTGCGAGTTTCCAGGCTGCCGGAAAGAAGGTGTGGTGCAACAGCGCTTCAATCCGGCCCGGTTCATGGTCGTTGTCCGGCCATGCCGCGTACCAACCTAAAATTTGCGCGTTTTTAAGAACGCGTTGCGCGCCGATGGAGAAAGTGCCCCATTGAGCGTGTAGGTAAGATCCAAAGTCTTCGACTGAGCGAAAATGTTCGCCAGCGGTAAATCCTTGGATCTCAACGGAATACTCGTCGCCGTCTCCGCTTTTTTGCCCTAAGAGCAAACCGCACGCGACGCGATCTGGGTAGTAACGGCCGTTGAATTGAATCTCATCCAGAACATCCGGATGGATCGAGAAATGCTTCAATGATTGAGTGTTTTCGTTCACGCGCCCCTTAAAGCACGAATGAGAGGGGACTGCACTATATTTATATAGTGCGAAGTCATTTTTTACTCGCGTGCACAAACGATGCTTTTTGAGAGCGCTCCTCGTGGCTTGCGCTTGATGCTCGTTTTTTTGAAGAAATTTTCACTTGCTTGCTGCTGAAAGATTCCAGTTGTGGCGACTCTGGTTGTGAGTCCAGCCAATCGAATGCGAGTTCGCGCTCAAATTGTCCATCCGGAAAACCCATTTTCTTTTCCATGATTGATTGCGTAAACTGCCGCTCGGTTTTCAGCCTGGAGGACGCGATGAAGTTCAAGTGGTGGATGCTTTGTGCCGCGCTCGCTTTCAGCGGCTGCGTTGATGCTAGTGACGATGACGATGATGCCGTAGACAGTGGCACGGCTGGCGGCGAAGCAGGTCAGGGCGGCGGCGAAGCAGGCCAA
>JAZUEA010000531.1:0-3826 GCA_045639945.1 Myxococcota bacterium | reverse complement strand
GCGTGGATTCGTGGCGAAGAAGTGGATGCGCCGGCACTTGGTGCACCACCGACAATGCGTCGTCGTCACGTGGATATTGCTGAGCCTGAACCTGAGGATTTGTGATGCAATTTCGCTGTGCTTCCGCAACAGACGTCGGTCGTAGGCGCAGAGCCAACGAAGACTCGCATCGACTTTTGCCCAACGAACACACGTGGATTCTCGCAGATGGCATGGGCGGTCACGTTGCGGGTCAAGTTGCAAGTCAGCTTGCTGTCGAGAAAATCGCCGATTTCTTTGAGCGCTGGCGGCACGAAGAAAATTTTGTGTGGCCGTACAATCCTGCTCCCGGCGAAAACTATGAATCCGCGTGTTTGCGAAACGCTGTACGCATCGCGAATGTGCGCATTTACAACCGTGGTCAAAGCGACGAATCCTGCGAAAACATGGGCACAACGGTGGTCGTGCTCACGTGGTCCGAAACGGCAGGTTTGGTGATTGCTCACGTTGGTGACAGCCGCTGTTATCGCTTGCGAAACATGGACTTTCGGCAATTGACCAACGACCACTCGCTTTTGAATCACTTGATGCAGGTGTTTCATTTGAGTGAGGCCGAGGCCAAGGCTCGTGCGAGTTCCAACGTGATCGTGCGTGCAGTTGGTTTGGAAGACGATGTCGAAGTCGAATTGACCTACGATCGCCCCATGCCTGGCGATCTCTATCTTTCCTGCTCTGATGGCCTGTCTGACATGATTTCAGATGCCGAAATCTCTGAAATTCTAAAGAGTTTTCGTGATTCAACAGGCCGCATCGATCTCGAACAAGCCGCTCAAGCGCTGGTAGATGCAGCCAACGCCGCTGGTGGCAATGACAACATCACAGTCGTCTTGGTTCAAGCGGAGCTCTAATGAGCCAGAAAATAAGCGGAATCATTAAAGATTCTGTGCTGCTACTTCTTTTGCTGGCGGTGACGTTGGTCCTGCGGTGGCCAGCTATGTTCACCGAGGGATTTCACAACGAAGACGCTGCTGGCATTGTTTACAACGCCGATCTGATTTTGCGCGGCGGCTTGCCATATGTAGACAGTCTGGAACTGAAAGCACCTGGAAGTTTCTTTTTAGTTTCGGGCATCTTTAAGGTTTTTGGACACACTCTTTGCTCGTTGGTTGTGTCGGCCTCGCTTTGGTCATGGCTTGCGTGTGCGGGCATTTATGTTGCGGCGCGGCAATCACAAACGCGAATTTTTGCGTTGATCGCCGGCTTGCTCTACGCCTTTGCGTCGCCGATTTCTGACAGTATCGATTTCAATTACAACGCTTGGATGATGGCGCCGTACACGTGGTGCCTGGCGTTTGCGCTGATAGGCATGCGAAAGCAAAGTCCGCTCGCATTTGGTGCATCCGGATTTTTGCTTGCGATTGCAGGATTGATTCGCCGCCAAGCTGCCGTTTTATCTCCGCTTTTGCTGCTTGCGGTTGTGTGTGCGCCGTATTTTTCACGTCGTGATGAAGCGACCGAACCTGCGTGGTCGCCGGTTTTGCCAAATCGCTGGCGCAGCTTTTTTGCGCTCGCAGCCGGTGTGGTTCTGGGTTTTGCACCGATCGTGATTTACTACGCGTCTCGCGGAGAATTCTCAGCTTTTTTGCAGAGTTATGCGTTTTCGGAATCCGGCTGGCGCTACGTTGGTCAGGAGCAACTCAATTGGAGCGACAAACTCGTTCGCTTGGGAGATGGTTTCCGCGGATTCGGTCGCTTTTGCGTTGTCCCGTTTGCACTTGCGGGCATCTCGACCGTGGTTTTGTTTTTTCAAAAATCGCGATTCCGAGCTGACCGTTTGTTCGCAATTCTCGCTGTGATTCTTGGATTTGCGGGCGCGGCAATGGGACTGCGCTTTTTCAAAAGCTACTACATTCAGATTTTGCCGGCTGCGGTGCTTTTAGCGGCGGATTCGGACGGCGCTCTTTCGGTATTTCGCAAGCTGCGTGAAAATCTCAAGAGTCGTGCGATTTGGAAACCTGCTGTCGGATTGATCATCTTGATTTTATTGATGATTAATCCGATTCGCCGTGATCGCAAAGAACTAAACAACATTCGCAATCAGCGCCAACACTCTCTCGATTACGACGTTCAACCGATTGCGCGTGAAGTGGCGAATTCGACGAAATCCGACGACACTGTCTGGGTTTGGGGCCGCTGGGCTTGGCCGCTCTACTTCCATTCGGGGCGTCACGCGCCGGGACGACACTACAAATCGCTGGGCATTTTGACGAATGACCTCACAAATACGTGGCGTCGTCCTTCTGTGCCGACCAAGTTCCGCAAAGACAGCCCGTGGCGTGAGGCGATCGCTGAACTTGAGTCCAACAAGCCTGCTTACATTTTGGTGGCAGACAATGAGTCTTACGAAGAGTTTGATGCATTCAAATCACTTCTTAAAAGTGAGTATGTACAAAGTCGTAAAACACGTCGTTTTGCGCTTTATCGACATGCGTCTGAAAGCGAACTGCTTGAAAATTCAGCGAAATCCGCTTTGAAGAAAGCAGCTTATGATTTGGCAGAGCCGATTCAAATGGAACCTGAACCCAAGCTTGAACCGGTTGAATTTGTGCCTGCCGTAGAACCTTCCATTCCGTAACTCGCCTGCTTTATTCAAAAATTTTTACTCGATTACTTCGAACACAGAAGAGCTCTCGAGAAACGTTCTATTGTGTGAAAGCTGATTTCTAAGTCTATTGTGACATATGCCTTATGAAATCATGTAGCTAAGCACAAAAACTTACATTGATGTTTGGTGTTAGCTCTTGGCAGTGCGCGCTTCAAATCCTACAATGCGCGCCACTTGAGTCAGCTTTGTGCTGAATTTGAATTGTCCGCCAGGCTGTATGGCTTGGCTCTACTTCAAGGGAGAGGCTGTTATGAACAACGATGAAACCATTGGCGGCTTGGGTGGTATGAGCGCTATGCCCGTTCCGGAAGTGAACGAAATTAAAGGCGAAAACGGCGAATTAAACCTGGCGGCTTACATCGATCACACCTTGCTCAAGCCCGAGGCTTCTCGTGAAGAATTGCGCAAGATCGCTGATGAAGCGCGCAAGTACAAGTTCGCGTCCGTTTGCGTGAACTCCACGAATGTTCACCTGATGAAGCAGTTCCTTGAAGGTTCCGATGTTCCGGTTTGCGCTGTCGTTGGCTTCCCTCTGGGCGCCATGGGACCGCGCGCGAAGGCTTTCGAAGCGGCCGAGGCCGTTCGTTGCGGCGCTTCTGAAGTCGACATGGTCATCAACATTGGTGCCATGAAGAGCCGTGATTTGGCCGTGGTTTACGAAGACATCAAGGCCGTGGTCGACGCCGCTGCTCCGGCTATCGTCAAGGTCATCATCGAAACCTGCAAGTTGACCGACGAAGAAAAGGTCATGGCTTGCGCACTTTCTCGCGCGGCTGGTGCAGCGTTTGTGAAGACCTCGACCGGTTTCGGTGGCGGTGGTGCCAAAGCTGAAGACATCGCTCTCATGCGCCGTTGCGTCGGTCCGTACATGGGCGTCAAGGCGTCCGGCGGTGTTCACAACCAGGCTGAAGCCATGGCCATGATCGAAGCGGGTGCCACGCGTATTGGTGCATCGGCTTCCATTGCCATCGTTGAAGGCAAATAATTTTTTAAATTTCAAATAGTTACGCGCCTCGCTTGCGGGGCGCAGGGAGAATCCCATGGCCAAGAAGATTACTGTTGAGCGTCCTTACTCGCTGTCTTTGGAAGATGCGAAGGCAAAGCTCCGCGAGCTCGCCACGTTGATCGCCGACCGCTACAAGGTCAACGTAAGTCGGAGGCCAAGCGGTCTTAGGAAGACAA
>JAZUEA010000530.1:0-5381 GCA_045639945.1 Myxococcota bacterium | reverse complement strand
GAGCAACTGAATGCGGTCCGAAACCATGCGTGGAATGAGTCGCAGTGAAACGGCCCGAAGAATATCTTTGATGCGATCTTTAAAGATGTAAGCCGCAATGGCGACAATGGAAACCGCAAAGACGTTTGTGGCGCCAAAGTAAAGACCTGCAAGCACACCGGCGACGACCGTAAACGTCATGGCTACAGCGGCGGCGGCGCCAAAAAGCACGTGCATCAAGCGGTTGTTCAAGTGGCTTTCGGTCAGCGTCATGTACATGGCTGAGCCGGCCCACTTTTTGATTTCATGGCCGCGGTAAATGAAGTGCTCTAAATCGTGCGCATTGCCTGGATGAACGTGTCCGGGCATGGAGCGCGCAGCTCGAAAATCACCCTGCTTGACAAACTCTTGCCTGCAACGTTCGAGAATTGCAGAAGAAAATTCTCGCTTGTTCAGAGTTTGGTCTTCCCGATCGGCGAGCTTTTGGTTGTAGCCGGTGAACAGGTCGTACAGCTTTAGAGCAAACCGCTCAGAGCGTCGAGAGAGCGATTCTGCCACCCAAGAACAAGCTTGGCGCAAATGATCGCTGATGCCCGGTGCCAAAAGCGATCGCTCAATGCGCTCAAGCACCGACATGACTTCAGAGATTTCCGTTAATCCTTCGTCCGCGAGCTCATCAATTGTCACAATCGCCACGGGCGCGGATTCGAGCGCTTCTCGCAAATCTGTAAAAAGTTCATCGACTTGCCCGCGAAACACGTTCACCGTTGTGCGAAATTCGTAGACCAGTGGCTGTTCGTCCAACTTTAAAAAGTCGTCGACATTGAGCGCCTGCTCAATTCGCATGAGCGGACTGATGCTACACGCTGGATTTACAAGCTGTTTCAGCGGAATCCGTGGCGTTTTGTAGCGCGTGTACGCCACCAAATCTCGAAAGAAAGCCTCGACGGGATAGTGGTTTTTATCCACGTCGAGTTGGTCGGGCGTAAAGATGTAGGCGTCCAGATCGTGAATCGCCGGTTCTTCGCTCAGTGGCCGCACGACTTCAATTTCCAGCTGCCACTTTCCGTGGGGTGCAACGCTGAATTGGTAATTGGTTGAAGTCATGCGGGATTCTTAGCGCAAAACCGCGCGGCGAGATTACTTGCTGGAAACGCGATCTTTGAAGGTACCGGTGGTGGTGTCCACGCGGACGATATCGCCGGACTTGATGTAGAGCGGCACGGAGAGCTTGGCGCCCGTGGAGGTGTAGGCGAACGTAGAAGCGCCGCCGCTGGCCGTATCGCCGCGAGTGCCGGGCTCAACTTCGGTGAGTTCCATTTCCACGAACTGCGGCAATTCAATGCCAACAACCTTGGCATTGTAGAGGACGGCGCGCACGTCCAAGTTTTCGATCAGCCACAAAGTCTGATCGCCCAACGAATCGGCGTCGAGTTCGAACTGCTCGTAGGACTCGGAATCCATGAAGGTGTAGACTTCACCATCGGCGCCGGGGGCGCTGTAAAGGTACTGAGCGGGACGCGTTTCGATGTCGGGCTCGCCGAATTTTTCACCGGATTTGAAGGTTTTATCGCTGATTTGTCCGGTGAGGATGTTGCGAAGACGGACCTTGACCAAGGTTGCAGCGCCACGAGCAGACGGGCTCTGGGTGTTGGAGGACACGATCAGCCATGGCGATCCTTCGTATTCGATGCGGACGCCCTTCTTGAAATCGCTGGTAGAAAGCATGCGTTCTCTGCGTACTTGTTGAATAAAATTAAATAGTTACAGGCTGACGACCTGCCTCGAACAAATCACGACCACAACTTCATGTTGGGGTGAAATTCGCTCGGGGCGCGAAGAATACGCGGTGAACACAGTTGATTCAAGAGACAGAAACGTGTCTTTTTGATAGGTTTCTCACCTCAAGCAATTGTTTTAAGTGGAGCCATCATGCGCGACACCATCCAAATTCAGGATCTTTCGTTTACTGGACTGCACGGCTGCTATCCTTATGAGCGAAAGCATGGCTGTCGATTTTCGGTTGATTTAGAGGTTGTGGTTGATTGCACGGCGGCTGGTCAAAGCGATCAACTGGAAGATGGGCTTGATTACACGAAAATTGCAGCGATTGTGTTGCGCATTGGAGAAGGGCCAAGTGTGAATATGATTGAGCACTTAGCCACGATAATGTGCGAAACTCTGCTGACAGAATTGCAAAAAATTGAAGCAGTCAAGTTGACGCTCAAAAAACATCATCCGCCCATGGATGGTGCACCCAGTTTTGTGGCGGTTCGACTGCATCGCGAACGTAAAAATTAATAAAAACAAATGGTTGCGTGATTTTCGCAGCCGAGGAATTTGAAAACATGGGTTGCATTATTTTGACGATTCCTGGTCCTTGGACTGAGCAGCCAAAACTGGATTCTCCTTTTGAATTCGAATGGTCTGGACCAGATCCTGAGCTTTGCCGTGAATTTGAGTCGTTGGGCGCGCGCTCTGAAGCGTTTACGCCTGCGGAATTAAAGGCGCTTTCCAAGCATCAGGGCGTTTTGCGCGCCATTTACGAGTTTGAAGGTCCAGGCGATTTGGCTCCGGCGATTAAAGCGGCCAAGCTTTGCTTGCAACTTTGTGCTCGTGGTGCACTTGGCGTTTATGTTGAAACAGGTCTGAAAGTGCTTGCGCCTGAAGCATTTAAGGGACTTGATCCAACCGATCCCATCACGCTTTTTCATCTCATGGTTGAGTTCTACGGTGACAAACATCAAATCGCGAGTGAAGGCATGATTGCCTTTGATTTGCCAGATGTTGCAGTGCCTTACTCACCAAAATCTAAAGGTTCGGCGCAAGGAGCCGCGTTTGCTCTTGCCGCGCGAATGGTTTGTGATCGCATGCGTCCGCGTGAAGGCCAGCACTTTAAAGCAAGTGAAAGTGCAAAAGCCTATGAATTACACCATGTTCCAGCTGTTGAGCCCGAAGACAGCGAAGATGCAGAATTCATGAATCCGGCTGGCATTTGGCGCATGGATCTTTGCGAAAAGTCTGAAGAAAATTAATTTTCTCTCTTTTCTTCTTTAAAAAATCTCACACTCTGCGTTTTGTTCATCTCATAATTGCAAGTTGTGGAGTAAAATCACCCCGCTTTTTCGATTGCGCCGTGGCGCTTGGTTGGGATTGAAAAGATGAGTGCAGCGATTACGAGGTCTCCTGGACACTTCACTTGGCATGAGCTTTACAGCCGGTCTCCTCGTTCCAGTGCGTCTTTTTACAGTGCTTTACTTGGTTGGCGTTTTGAGACTGTGCGCCGTAAAGGTTTTGTGGGCGGCGATCCGGCTGAGCGTCCCATGGTTATGCGCCAGGGCGCTGAATATCGCGGTGGTATGACTCCACTTTCCACTGTGAGCGCGCCACTTACGCCTCAATGGGTAGGGTACGTTTCGTGCGACGTAGATCAAGCTGCGGAACTTGCGGCTCAAAATGGTGGAGCGGTTTACGTTCCGCCTGAAAACACGCCTAACGGTCGCATGGCGCTTGTGGCCGATCCTGAGCAACTGTTTACCGCGCCATGGTGCAGCATCGATGGCGATCGCTTGCCTGGTGAGCGCATTACGCACGGCGAAATTTTGTGGGCGCAGCTTTTAACGCAAAACGTTGAGCAGGCTGCGGCTTTTTACGGCGCTGTTTATGGTTGGAAACTTCGCGATGGTATTTTCCACAGCGAAGAAGCGCCGATCGCTGCATGCATTGAAACCGACGGTGCGCCACGTTGGCGTTTCATCGTTGCCACACAATCGCTTGACTACATCTTGCCACATGTAAACTCGCTTGGTGGTCGTGTCGTCACACCGTGGGAAGGCAGCTTAGGTGTCGGTCCCATCGCGGTTTTGACCGATGATCAAGGTGTTGAGATCGGACTTTGTGAACGCGGCTAACGCATTCACGAAATCAGTTAAAACGCAAATTTTCTTCTCTTAATTTTCTTGGGGAATTCCCCAAATCCCTTGTCTAGCCCCAAACTTTGGTGTTCAATCGCGCGTCCGATTTTTGCGCTTTATGCGTGGGGGCTCGCGTGGGACTCAGAAATTTCTTCCGTCGGCTTACTGGCGGCAAGGCTCCTCAAGCCTGTGACAGCGTTGAAACTGTAATCAACAATCCGCCGCAGTATGAGCAAGAGAGCGGATTTCACACAGGAACTTTCTCAATTCCTGGTGCTGAAGACATGCGTCCTACGCTTGAGACGCCAGCTCTTGGAAGCACCGGATTGGCGGCCAGAGCTTCTCGGCCTCTGACGCGAGGCGGCATTTCAACGTTTTCGCGCGGCGTTTTACCCATGGTTGTGCCGAGTTTAGGCGAACGTGCGCAGGTCTACCGCTTGAGTGCCACGCTTCGAGCCAAAGACGAGCCGGAGCGCGCCATGGAACTTTGGGAAGCTTGCTTGGAGCTTTGTCCCGAAGATCAAGATGGTTGGTTTGCGCTGGGCATGCTGCGTTTTGAGCACGGCGACATGGAAGCGGCAGGCCAGGCTTTTGAAGCGGCGCGTCATGGTCCCATGAAGAATCCGCTTGCGCTGGGCATGCTTGGCTATTTGGCAACCACACGTGGTGAGTGGCGTGCAGCGGTCGATTACTACAGCGAAGCCGTTGAAATTTGTCCTACGCGCATCGAGTTGTTGAAAGGCTTACTGGCATCTCAAGAAGCAGTTGGCATGCCAGAAGAAGAAGAACGCACCCGTCGCCTATTTGCGGGCTTGCTGTAAATCCTGCCTAACTCCTTAATATTAAAGGAAAAATAAATGGAACGACGCGGCGGAGACGAAAACTCTGCGATGAATAGAGGGCGTATTGATGCGCAGCTCGCAGAAGCGACATATCTCTTTCGCAGAGGCGACTTAGAACAAGCTGAAGCGCTTTTTGCTGAGCTCGCCGACGAGTACGAGCGTCACCATTTCGTTGAGGGCAGTTTGGCGCTGGCGTTCAACCGCCTTTGTGTGGCGCTTGAGCGTGGAGAACGCGCGCAAGTCCTGAGCTTGCTTGAAGAATTAAGAACAGGCTTGTTTGGCGTTCCGCAGACGCCATGGATTTGTGAGCTTTGTGAAAGTCTCATTCGTCTGTTCCGTGAGCCGATTCCTGGCATTGATGATGACATCATTGCGGGCGTGGCAAATGCGGCGCGTGAGCGCTTGGCGTTTGACGATGAGCCGTGGAGTTTCCCTGTAGATTTCGATACTTTGCCAGATTTGGACGCGTTTGCTGGGTTGCATCCCGAAGAGCTGGCATTTGTGCTTGCGGCGATCGCGTCTCAAAAGTCGGGTCCGATTTATGCGCATGCGCTTGCTCGCAGATTGGGCATGCAGCACAAACCCACGCTGGCACTTCAACGCGCGGTTGAAGAAGCGCAGGTTTTGTCTATCGAACCTCGTTATC
>JAZUEA010000529.1:0-6280 GCA_045639945.1 Myxococcota bacterium | reverse complement strand
CTTCGAACGCTTGCGGGTCAAGATCACACGCGCGCAACGGTTTTTGTCGGTCTCGATCGCGCCAACCTGGGCGGTTTGGGATTTGAGTTCGGCTACGACGATCAAAATCCGCAAAAAGATGTGAGACACGCGTTTTATGCCGGTCACGTTTACTATAAACCTAATAAAATTCACGGCTTGCGCTTAATGGTGGGAACTGAACGCGGTGGTTTAAAGTGTGTGTCAGGTGTGTGTCGAGAATTTCCAGCATTTGCTGGTGCGCGCTTGGAATGGGTTGCTAGATTCTGATTTTCTTTTATTTTTCGGCTGGTTGCTCTGAAAAGACAAAAAGTTCGAGAGCTTCTTCCAAGCGATCGCGCAATTCAACAGGCGACAAATCGATGAAGTAAAACTGAGCGCCGTTGATGAAGAATGTAGGAGTTTTAACGACACCTAATTGTGAGCCTAAACGCTTTTCGGCGCGAATGCGTTCCAGCGTGTCGTTTTGAGAGCGGTCGTGGTTGAAACGCTCCACGTCTAAGCCTAACTCCTTGGCATACTTAACTAAATCGGCGTCGCTCAAAGCGTGGCGCATGGCATAAAGGCGCTCGTTGTAGGCCCAGAATTTGCCTTGCGCTGCGGCGGCCAAAGCGGCGCGTGCGGCATCAACGGCGCGTTCATGATCTTTGAGCGGAAAGTTTTGATAGGTTACCGCAATGGTGCCGTTGAATTCTTTAACGATTTTCGAAAGTTCTGGCGCGATCGCTGCGCAATATGGACACTGAAAATCAGCGAATTCCACAATTTCTAATTTGGCAGGTTCGCTGCTTGTTCGCGTATCTTTATTCAATGAAAACGCGTACTTCTTCTTCACGGGGAAGAGCGAAACCTGGCGATCCATAATCATTTTTTCGATTTTTTCATCATCGCGGCCCTTGTGAACTTGGCGCAGAACCATGCCTGCAACGCGGCGCGCGCTTTTTTCGCTTTCTTTCAGGCAAGCCGCCCACGTTTCTTCACAGGTCTCGCTGTAGGAATAAGTACGCTCTAAGATCGCTTGTGCCTTTGCTTTTTCGGCATCTGTCAGTTCGTCAGGTGCATTGATAGCCAGATTCCAATCAAGTGTGGAACTTGGTGCCAAAAGCGCAAACACAGCAGCGGAAATCGTTGAAAGCATTACAAAATCCTCTCAAAAACGGGGTGCTTTCGTCGTTTGGCAAGCCAGCCATCCAAGCCAATGCGACCACTTTCAACAACCATGAGATAAACAGCAAGCACAAACCAAAAGAGATCACGCAAAAGTGTGTGACTGGACATTTCTTCTGTCGCCTCGCTTGAGGCAAAGCAACCGCAGGACAGACGCAGATCGAAGTAAAGTGCGGATGAAATAGCGATCATAAACATGACTAACATGCTTGCACATAAGAAAGCGGACGCGCGTGATTTGTAGCCTAGACAGAGGCTAACGCCAACGAAAAGCTCGATCCAAGGCAATGTGATTGCCATGAGATTAATAAGAGAGAGCGGTAGGATTTGATAAGTGGCGACACTCAATGCAAATTCAGATGGTACTTGGATTTTGTACAAGCAAGCGGCGATAAAAACACCGCCTAAATAAATGCGGAGTGGCACTGCGAGCCAGGCGTGGAGATTTTTCATTTTGTCACCTCGCTTGGAAAATTGCCTTTGTTTTCAAGCTGTAAGGAATCTGGAATGGCTGCATCCGAAGGCTTGTCAAACGCCGCATCCACATTTTTAGGCGGGTCAACTGGGCGCCCAGCTTCGAGCCATGCACCAAAACCGCCGGCCAAATAAAAAACGCGCGGCAATCCAGCTGCAGCCAAGTCGCTTGCCTGTTGGTGACCGATGTCAAAGCTCTGATCTAATTCACCGTAAACCACAATGCGTTCCGCGCGGGCATTTCTGACAGGCTGAAGATCGGCGGCGCTGGGTTCTGCTAAATCGTCATATGGCAACGAAATTGCGCCTGGAATATGCGATTTTTCGTAAGAATCTTGAGGTCTTGCGTCGATGAAAAGAACTTGGCCGTGTAACACATCCGCCACACTCACGGACTCGACTTCAACTTGTTCCATGGGGCAGGGAAGCAAAATTTCGTAAGGATGCTCTGCTATTAATGGAATTCCGTTTACGCGTAGGGCATTTACGAGAATGCCGAGCAGAGCAGGAAGTGCAACAAGAGCAAAAGTCGAAAGTAAAAAGCGTTTCATTTCAGCAGGTTACGCCAAAATACGTTTGGCTGCCTTTTCAGCAGCTTTGCAGATCTCTATTTTTTTCGTTCCAGTAAAAAATCTAGATTTTCTTTTCTTTGCCTTTATTTGGCAACATTTCTGAACACTTGGATCGATTTTACTTTCAGCTGCTTGTCGTAAGTTTTCTATTGGCCAGCGTGTTGTTCGCTGTGTTTTCTAATTTGTAATAAATAGTCTGTACAAAATGATAGGAAAAGTGAATGAGATAAAACCTGCAGTAAGGGAAGTTTGAAAAATTTCTTTTAATTAAAGACTTTATTTATTCAAAAAAGGAACACATTCTTGCCCAAGTGGTGTTGAAGTGCTGGTCATGATGATGGAGCTTTTCAATGTCCGATTTTTATTTGGGTGTGCTTTCGATTTTTGAACTTTGTCTCCGCGCTTTCTACTGGTTGTTCGGAGGTTGAGTCTTTTGAATCAAAAGTTTAACACGAAAAGTGTAGTCATTTTGGTGTGTTAGGTGTGGTTTCTTTGCGTGGCTGCTTTAGACAGCTGCGGTTGCATACGCTGCTGAGAATTCACTGACTTTTGATGAGAATCAATCGTTGTCAGATTCGAACTCAATTGTCCGTAAGTCTTCGGCTTGATGGCTGATTTCGCCTAAGAGCACCGTTGCAAACGAGCCTTTGGGAAGTGTGAAGCTTGCGTGAAGAGTGTTGCCTTCAAGCTCTAATTTGAGATCGCTTGGTACCACGCGAGCGGCTCGGCGTGAACCGGGCGCAAAATGATTGAGCGTGGAGAGCATTCGCTGAGAAATGCCAAGCATTTCAAAGACTTGCATTTCAGACTCGAGCGATTCTCCGGTGGGCATTACCGATTTTTCGCCATAAATGGGACCGGAAAGATCGAGTTCGCCGCTGTCCATGCGCTTCTGATCTGTTTCGGGATCTTCGCAGACAAACAAACCACCAGTTTCCCGTTTGCGCAGCACATCGCCTGCAAAGCATGTGTGAAGTGTATTTGTCGCGACGCGTGCACCCAGCCATGCATTAAAGTGTGCTGATTGCGCAATGCTCGCTAAAAACTTTGGATCTTTTACGCGACGGTGAGAATCTCGGAGAAATTTAAATGATAACGCGATGTTACGTTCATTGACGCGCTGATGGCCGAAGTAGTTCGGAAATCCCTTGTTTAACTCAGATTCGATTTGTCGCAGTGCGACTTCCGCTTCTTCGCCGGTCAGCGACAAGTTTGACAAGTGAATGTCAAATCGATTGCCTTTCAAGTGACCCATTCGAAGCTTATTTGTGTGTTGTGACACTTCGAGAATTCGAATCGCTGGATCTTCCGGATCAACTGGCGGGCAGGGCATCGAAATCCACTGTCGTGTTATTGCATGGCGGTCTTTTCGGCCAGCCGCTCCGATTTCTCGCGGATTGATTTGTGCAGCTGTTGCCATCGCTTCAATTAACGAAGCATGCGTAATGTCTCGTTTTTCAACGTGAACAAAGTAGTGCGTACCTTCACCGCAAGGTGCGTAGGCCGGAATTTCGTCGACGATGAAATGCTCAGGATCACAGAGTAAGCAACCACCGAGTCCTGGTAAATTTCGCGTTAAGAATGGGCAAAGTGAAGATCCTGGCGTCGGAGTCGGTGGTGCAGGCCTAGGCGTGCGTTTCTTTGGTGCTTCATTTGAGTCAGATTCAGAGAGCTCAACTTGGTCTTGCGAGTTTTCCAAAGTGATTTCTGAAGCTGTTACTTTTCCTTCAAGCTCAGTCGTGTTGTTTTCTTCGTTCATGACCATTCCTTAAAGCGAAATTTCAAATAATGAAGCTTAGGCGACGTGGTCCGATTGCTCGCTTTCGTTGTTTGTTGAGCAAGCGTCCAGCAAAATTTCTGCAATGTCGCGTACTTTAATCGTTGAGTTCTTGGCCCGAGCTGCATCTGTGAGCTCCGTTGCACAGAATCCGCAAGCTGTGGCGATGAGTTCTGGCTTTTGAGCGGCCAAGTCGTCGTAGCGGTTCTGATTGGGGCGAATTGAGTTTTCGGTCCACATTTGACCGCCGCCGCCGCCGCAGCAGAAAGACAGGTGATGGTTGGAGTCGGCTTCCACGAGTGAGCCGCAGGATTTGACCACTTTGCGCGGTGCGTCGTACTCGCTGTTGTAGCGTCCCAGGTAACATGGATCGTGAAAAACGATGTGATTTCCAGGCTTTTGCTCAGGCTTGAGCACGCCTTTTTCAATTAATTCCGCAAGGAATTGTGAGTGGTGCGTGACCTGGAGTTCGTCCTTGGCCGGTGATTCATTTTTGAGTGTGTTAAAGCAGTGCGCACACGCCGTGATCACGCGTTTAACACCGAGTTTCTTGAGTTTTTCGGCAAGTGCATCCGACGTGCTTTGGTACAAATACTCATCGCCCAAGCGCCTTGCCACCTCGCCGCAGCATGGTTCGTCGCTACCTAAAACGGCAAACGAAACACCCGCTTTCTGCAATAAAATCGCGAGGGCACGCGTGATTTTTTGGCCTTGGTCATCAAACGCGCCGTGGCAACCCACAAATAATAAATAGTCAGCCGGTGCGCGTTTGTCCCATTTGGCAATTTGCAGGTTGAGCGCCCATTTCATGCGATCGCCTTTGGGCAACCCCCACGGATTTTGCTTTCGCTCAAGATTTTTGAGTGCATTCGAAGCGCCTGTTGGCAAATTGCCTTCGTTCATGGTCAGCGATCGGCGCAAATCGACGATCAATGGCACGTGTTCGTTTTTGACCGGGCAAATTTCCATGCAGGCGCGGCAAGTTGTGCAGTCTGCGAGAAGCTCGGGTGAAAAGATTTCTTTTGTTAAAACGGGCATGTCCGAGCGGCGCATGGCACGGCGCACGTTGCGAATGATTTCCATGGGTTCAAGCGCTGAACCTGCGCGGTGAGCTGGGCAGTGATTGGTGCAGCGGCCACACTCTGTGCATGCAAGACCGTCAAGTGCTTGTTTCCACGACAGATCGCGGATTGTTTGCACACCAAAGTGCGGTTCTTCACCAGATTTTTCGAACTCTTCCTCGGCTTTTTCAAAATCGATGCTGCGCAACTGACCTTTAGGTGTGCGTGCTGCGAAAAGCAGATTCAGCGGCGCTGTAGCAATGTGCAAATGCTTTGAAAGCGGGATGTAACAGATAAATCCAAACAAACACGCAAAGTGCAGCCACCAACTGATTTGATAACCTGTTTCAATTGCGCTCGATGAGAGACCTGTAAAAGCGCTTGCAATTAGTGAACTTAGCCAGCCTCCGGCGCCAACGTTGCCTGCAACCAAAAACGCTTGTGAAAAGAGCTCTAACAACATGAGACCGCAAATAAATGCTAAAATGCGATAAGCATCAGCAGTTCTCGCCATGTTGGGGGGGCGAATAATGACACGATTAATGAGAGCTCCTGAGAGACCGATGAGACATAACAAGCGAGCACTATCAGCTAAGTGACCGTAGGCGTAACCAAGCTCTAAATCAGGAGAAAATCCCAAAAGTTGGGCGCCGGCCTGTAACATAAAACAGGCATTGTCTAATAATAAAATGATGTCAGCAGTAAAGATGAAGAGATGCAACAAACCACGGTACAAATAACCATTTTTGACCATGCGCTTGTGAGAAAAAATATTGAAAATCGCGGACTTAAAACGTTCAACTAAGTGGTCGGAGCGTATCTCGGGTCGTTCGGCTCGGCGAAATCGACGCCAACTTTTAACGGCCAAAATCGAGAGATAGGTGACGACCAAAACACCGCAAATTGCAAGTGCAATGCGGCTTTCCATCGATGAAATCGGATGTTGCACGGTTCCTCCAAAATTTGGCGCCCTGCTATCACACTCGGCTCGCGCTGACTACCCCTCGATGCTTGACTTCATTTGTGACTTCTTTTAGTTTGCGCGCCCCAATTTTGAGCGAGTCTTCATGTGACGTGTATTTCGTCACATGAATCCTGGGTTTGCGGCGTTTGCCGGTGGGTGATTGGATGTCTTCGCAAGGAAGAAGGGAAGTGCTGTCGATGGCGTGGCCGATCGCGGTCGGCATGCTGTCACATACGCTCATGAGCGT
>JAZUEA010000528.1:0-1598 GCA_045639945.1 Myxococcota bacterium | reverse complement strand
CGAACCCACAATCAAAAGTGGCAATCGAGAAGCTTCAAGGCGACCTCTAAACAACAGGTCTTCCGGTGTTTTTTCAATCAAATCAGAGACTTGCGCAGAATGCGCAGCCGCATGAAATGGACGGATAACACGACCAATCTCATGTGCTGCCTGAGCTTGCTCAAACGCCTGACGATAGGCACCACACTCATCGAATGCCTTTGAAAGCGCAAAGTGAAAATGCAATTTCGATTCAGGTCGAGTTTCCTGAGCCAAAAGTTCAGAAACTTTTTGAATTTCAGGATCTTCGAGCGACTGAAACCGTCGCGCTAAAAACAGCGCTCGCCACGCTTCAGCGCGCTTGGGTTCTATCTCCAACGCCTTTCGATAAGCCTGCTGCGCTTGTTCGCGATTTCCCAAATCACGCCAAGCATGTCCCAGGTTCTCATAAATTAAGGCTTGCGGTGACTGTTCCAACGCCGCCTCAAAACACTGCACAGCCCCCGCAACATCTCCTAATTCTTGTAGCGTTAATCCTAAATTATTTCGGGCTTCTACAAGCTGAGGGTCTAGGCGCAACGCCTCGCGGTAAGACGAGGCAGCTCCGCTAAAATCCCCAGATGCTCTCAGAGCCTCTCCCAAATTACTGTGATAAAAAGGAATATGAGGCGCATGAAAAATGGCCGTTCGAAGTAACGCACACGCCGCTTCCACATGCCCAAGTTGATGGTGCAGAACTCCTAAAAGTTCAATTACATCGGGATGTTTCGGCCATTTTTCAAGCAGAGCTACATAGCAACTCTGGGCTTCTGCGAGGCGGCCCGCGCGGTGAAACGCGAGCGCCTCCTCAAGCCCAGCACGAAGCGCCGCCTCCTCGGACGCTTCCATCATCGCACAGTACGCACAGGGCGGAAGCCAACGGTCAATGCATCTTCCGGAAGAGCTGCGGTCTGCCCCTCGCGATAAGTAGCTCGCAAGTATGTTTGATCTTTTTTGAACGAACCACCACGCACGACGCGACTATTACCAGAACTGGGAATGGGAGAACCAGTTGGATTCACAAAAACAGCCGACTCCAACTCTGTTTTAGGATGACCCTCAAGGTAATAATCGCTTTCATAGACATCCCATACCCATTCTTGGACATTTCCCAAAATGTCATACAAGCCGTATGGATGCTCTACATAGTTTAGATTTTCGCTCTTAGAACGAATTACTACAGCAGCTGTAGCATTGTTTACTGCCACGGAAGTAACATCTCGGCATTGAACCAAATTATTCTCATCTATCACATCAGTGTAACAAGAAGTTTCTACGCCACCACGAGCAGCAAATTCCCATTCCGCTTCAGTCGGCAAACGATACCCCTTGCACTGATAACCTTCAAAAGTAACAAAAGCGCAGCGATAGCGATCGTTCTCTGAGGGAGGCAATTTATTCCAGCCAGCACCAGGAGAAAGCGCGCAACCAGTCATATTGTAGCATTGTTCAAATCCTTCAAGGGCAGACAATGCATTGCAATAAGCAAGCGCTTCATACCAGTTTACATTCGTAATTGGCTTTTCTCGGTTTGACAGATCTGTCATCGCCGTATTGCCCATGACTCTATTCCATTCAAG
>JAZUEA010000527.1:0-12053 GCA_045639945.1 Myxococcota bacterium | reverse complement strand
TCTCCGACTTGGAGTCGACCGTTCTCACCGGCGTGATTTTGGTTTTGTTGGTTTTGTTCTTCGCCCTTGGTTTGCGAAACGCATTCTTCTGCGCGGTGGCGATTCCGCTTTCGATGCTGGTCACCTTCATCGTCTTGGACTTCATGGGCATCACGCTGAACATGGTGGTGCTCGCCGGCCTCATTCTGGCCGTGGGTATGTTGGTGGACAACTCGATCGTGGTGGTCGAGTCCATCTTCCGTCACGCATCTGAAGGCAAGACGCCGCTTCAAGCAGCCTACGATGGTACCAAAGAAGTGGGTTGGTCGGTTATCTCCTCCACGTTAACGACCGTGGCGGCGTTCTTCCCCATGATCTTCTGGCCCGGCGTCATGGGTAAATTCGTCCACTACTTGCCGCTGACCGTTGTCATCACGCTGCTTTCGTCCATGTTTGTGGCGTTGATCATCAACCCCGTCATCGCAGGTTCGCTCATCAAGTCAGGCAAGAAGATCTTCGACGAAAGCGGTGAAGCTCGCAGCACCTTCATGCGCATCTACCAAGGTACTCTGAAAACCGCCTTGCACCACCCCATCATCACCATGATCCTCGCGTTTGTGGTGTTTGTTTTCTCGGCGCTGCTCTTCGTAAAGTTCAATGCTGGTTACGAATTCTTCCCTGAAACGCCGCCGGAAAAGGCTCAGCTCAGCTTGCGTGGCTCGATTGGTACGCGCGTTGAAGTCACCGATGAGCGCATCAAGTTCGTCGAAAACTTGCTTCTCAACGAGCACGACATCAAAACCGTTAACGCGGCAAGTGGTTACGGCTCCGGCATGTTCAGCGGCGCCTCACCTTCGCACCGCGGCACCATCGATGTCGAATTCGTAGACAAGAAAGACCAGAAAGAATCGCCGTTCGCCCTCATGGAGCGCATTCGTGCCATCATCGACGAGCTTCCTGGCGCAAAGTACAGCTTCAAAGCACAGAGCAACGGCCCGAGCACTCAGTCCCCGATTCAAATTCGACTCTCCGGCAACGACTACAACAAGCTCGAAGAGCTGAGCGTGATCGTTCAGGAGCGCATCGGCCAGATTCCGGGTGTCATCAACGTTGCCGACAACTTCGATCCGGCTTCGCCTGAAATTCACCTGAAAGTGAATCGTGAAAAGGCCAAAGAGCGCGGCGTTTCCACCTATGTCATTGGTATGGCGGTTCGTACTGCCGTGAATGGTTACGAAGCGAGCACACTTCGTGACGGCGACAAAGAGTACAGCATCACGGTTCGCTACGAAGAAAACTACCGCCAGAACCTTGAAGACTTGCTGGACGTTCGTCTGCCCAGCACGCTTGGTGGACAAGTTCCGCTGCGTGACGTCACTGACGTGGTGATGACCGGTGGTTACGGCTCCATCATGCACTACGATCGTTTGCGCACCATCACGGTGAGCGCCGATGTGACCGCCGAACGTTCGGCCGCCGAAGCTTTGAGCGACATCTACGTTGCCATGGACAAAGACATCAAGCCGCTTTTCGTTGATGACATGGCAGGTTACCGCATCACCTACGGTGGTCAGACCGAGCAGCAAGAAGAAGCCATGCAATTCTTGGTTCGCGCTGTCATCGCAGCCATCTTGCTCATCCTCCTCATCTTGATCACGCAGTTTAAGTCGTTCTTGCGTCCGTTTATCATCGCGACCACGGTGCTCATGTCTTTCGTGGGTGTGTTGTTGGGCTTGGTGATCACGCAGGACAAGATCGGCGTCATGATGACCGGTATGGGTGGTTTGGCCTTGGCAGGCGTGGTGGTCAACAACGGTATCGTGCTCATCGACTACACTGGTCAGTTGCGCGACGAAGGTTTGGACTTGGAGCCCGCGCTCATTCGCGCCGCCATCGTTCGTTTCCGCCCCGTGTTGTTGACCGCAATCACGACCATTCTTGGTATGTTGCCCATGTCCTTGGGGTTGAGCATTCGCTTTGGTGCCATCACCACTGGCGATTGGAGCAACATCATCACCGAAGGCGGTGCGTCCTCCAGCTCGTGGATTCCGCTCGCTCGAACGATCATCTACGGTCTCTGTGCAGCAACGGTCATGACCATGATTCTCGTCCCGGTCATGTACCTTCTCATGGAAAAGTTCTTTAAGTTGATCGGTATTAAGGATCGCCGAAGCGAATTGCAGGTGCCTCATGCTTAAGAAGTTAGCAATCCTCAGCATGTTTTTGCCGGCCGCTGCTGTGGCCCAAAATGCCGATACCGCTGCATCATCCGATGCGGCGGCGGTGGTGCGCCGTGAGTCCCTTTCTCAAAAGAGCGCACAAGAGGCCACGCGTTCGGTGAGCATCGCCGAAGCGCAGGAAATGGCGCGCAAGCACAATCCCAACGCTGAAATCACCAAAGAATCGCTGGAGCAAGCTGACATTTTGATCTGGCGCGCATACGCCGTGATTTTGCCGCAGATCACACTGAACGGCTCGCTCACGATGAACAACAAATCCGTCGCCATGCAAGGCATGACCATTCAAGAAAAATGGATCACCGCCTTCCAAGCGACGGCAACACTTCCGTTGTTTAACGGTCAGGCGATTCCACTCATCAAGAACGCCTACGAAAACGTGGACGCTGCCGATCTTCAGCAAAAGTACACGGAAAACGAAATTGATTTCGCGGTGTTGGCCGCTGCCTACAGCTTGGTGGCCGCCAAAGAAGCCGTGAACATTTCGCAAGCCAGCCTTGAGCGCGCAGAAGAATCTCTCAAAGAAGCTGAGCGCCGCGTGCAAGTTGGTACCGGCATCGAGCTCGAAGTTTTACGCGCCAAGTTGCAGGTGAGCCAAGCTCAACAGAGCCTCGACAACGCAATGGATGGCGTGCACAACGCGCGCGCGTCTCTTGGTTACCTCACCGGCGAATCGAACCTGGACATCGGCAACTTGCCGAATCGCGACGAAATCACACACGATCTTAAAAAGCTGCAAGAAGAAGCCAAAAAGGAGCGACTCGATCTGAAAGCCTTGCGCAAGCAGCTCAACATGACCGAGCGTCAAGAGACTCAAACTCTCTTCTCCTGGCTTCCTGTTTTGATGTTGCAAGGCCAATACACCTGGACCTCAAACACCAGCATCATGACAGGCAATGAGCACGATTCGTGGAAGATTCTTTTAGCAGCTTCGTGGTCGCTGTTCGACGGTGGTGACCGCATCGCGTTGCAGAAGAGCCAGGAATCGACCACGCGCCAGGTAAAGGCCAACTACCGCGCCAAAGAAATCGAAATTGAACAATCGATCGAAAAAGCGCTCGTAGATCTTGAAGCGGCGGAACGCTCCATGCTCATCGCTCAAGAACAGGCTGACCTCGCGAAAGAGTCGCACCGCCTTGTAATGAAGCAGTACGAAGCTGGTCTCGCCCGCTCTCTTGATGTGTCCGATGCAACCGCAACTTCGCGCCAAGCCGATCTCGCAGTCGTCGTTCAGGCGTTGCAGTACAAACTCGCGGCTTTGTCGTTAGAGCGCCTCGTCGGTCGCACCATGCGCATGTAATCGCGCACCATTCCCACACTTCCCCGCCAACCTCCCGCTTCTCGCCAGAAAATCCATCTGATATATCGCTTCAAAACGTGCATTCGGATGAAAACAAAATGCTCACACGGGAACATTGGTTTGTTTCAGGTTCCGTTCAACACGTAGGTTTTCGGCGACGAACCGAGCGATTTGCAAACGAACTGGGCCTCACAGGTTTTGTTCGCAATCGATGGGATGGCCGTGTTGAGCTCGAAGTACAAGGCGACTCCGAGGTTATCGCTCAGCTTTTGCCCAAAATTGAGCAAAGCCGCCACATTGAAGTTGAAACTCGCGAGCGCGAAACCATTCCCGTTGTGACAGGCGAAGAAACATTCACCATCAAAAAGACCTGCTAGCACGCCACTGCAAATTTCTCCGCTCCCGTGATCACAATCCCCAAAATAAAAAAGCCCCCGGCGAAATACCGGAGGCTCAAAGCAATTCAAAGTTTCGAATCAATCGAGAGTGAAACGAACGCGGAAACCAGCGTTTTGCGTGTCATCGCCCGCGGTGACTTCGAGCGTGTGGGAACCACGGCGCTTGGGCGTGGTGTAAGTCAGCGTCCAGAGTTCGCTCAAACGAGCCGCAACACTTGTGAACATGGGCTCAAGTGCATTCGGATCGAGCGTGGTGGTCAACTGGCCGTCACCAGCAATGTGGCTAAGAGCACTGACATCAACATCCTCACCCAAACCGACCGCAAACGTCGAAATGTGAGCTGCTTTCAGCGCGTTGCTCGCATCTTCAAGCGTTGATTCTGCAACATTGTCGCGGCCATCAGAGAAGATCACGACGCGGCGAGCACCTTCAAAATCACCGAACAGGCCGGCCGCACGCTCAAGTGCACCGTACAAATTCGTAAAACGGCCATTCACGCCCTCTGGAGGCTCAAGCGCATCGATGATCTTGTTGATCTGAGCTGCATCAGCCGTGAAATCCGCAAGCAATTCGTGATTCGAGGCAAAGCCAATGACCGAAATGTAAGCGCTTCGAGGCAACGCATTGAACAGCGCTTTGACCGAATTTTTCAATGATTCCAAGGCGTGTGCGCTGCGAACGGATTCACTCACATCCAAAACCAACACAACGCGCAAATCCTTGGCTCGCTCAACTTCGTAAAGAGCTTCGGAGCCCAAATCCTGGCCATTTTCAGCGAACGAGAACGAATTGGACGTTAAATTCTCAACCGCTTCGCCGGAAACAGGATCGATGAGCGTCATGCGGAACTGCATTTCGCCGTTTTGGGTCCACGTATAGTCATCGATGGCGATTTCCATGCCTTCGCCCCAGACTTCTTCAAGCGTCATGGATCCAAACGAATTGGAGTGCGTGTTCTGAGTAGGTTTGCTGGTCGAGCCCGAAGTTGTGTCCTTTTCGCCGCCAGCCCAAGCGGGACCATCTCCGTCGCCGCATGCTGCGCAAAGCGTCAACACAAGGAGGCTCATGGCCAAAAACAGGCCTCCAAGCAAGCGATTCGTCAACTTCATTTCATTGCTGCGACTTTGTCGGTTCATGTCCTACCTCCACGCACAGAATACCGAAATGGTCGGATGATGCAATACTTTATCCTACATGCACTCACTTTTTTTACCTCATAACGAAGCCAGTGGTGCGACGTCTCCAAATTGTGAGGATTGTGCGAATAAAAGTGAGGAATGATGCGGATTTTGTTGCTGAAAATCAGCGCGAAGAGGGATTTGAAACGAAAATCAGAATCGTCCGAAAACCTGCAGCGGTGATCAACCTGACGGTCGTTTCAAACCTTGGAACCGTTTGAAGCGAAAATTCAGTCGTGCAACTTCAAAACTTCGAGCATTTGTGCTGATGCAGCGCTGTTAAACCAAGCTTGGCAGCTGCCGCACAAGCGCTCACAGATTCAATAATAAAAACAGCAAGTTAGGTATTTTTACCATTCCCAATTTGCTTGGATCATCGGAACAGGCCAGAACGTGGCGGCTTTTTCATAAAGCGTCTGACTATCCTTTCTGTTCTCGCAAAAATCATCCAAGCACTCAAAGCTGTAAGACCGCTCGCTCTGCTTTTCGCCAACGACAAAATCGGCGCCAATTTGCACGCTCATGGTCTTGGCGATCACAAATTCGATACCACCGCCCAACTTGATCGCGCTCTGAGCGTCCCAGTAATCCATGTCATAGTTGTAGCTTGCACGATCTTGGTCGCTCTCCCAAACGCTGCCGATACCAAGCGAAAGATAGAGACTTGCGTCGACGAGATTTGAAATCGCGATGCTGGGCGTAAAGCCCTTCGCGCTGAAAAAGAAACTCCAATTTTGAACGCCGTCGCTGTTCAAGTCCTGCAGGAATTCCAAATTCAAGGACATGTGGTTGTAGCGGTAACCAAGCGCAAGTTTGGTTGCAAAATCGCCAGAGTTGGCAATCACGCCCATACCGACGCCCACTTCGAAACCGTCTCCCCACTCCGATTTTTCTGGCTGTTCACTCGCGGCGGGCAAGTTGTCGTAAGAACCAGCCGTTTTTTCATTGGCCCAAGCGATGTTCGCAGAAGCGGCGATGAGAGCGGAAACAATGGCAAAAGATTGCGTTAAGCGTTGCATGAATTTTCAACCTCCAAGTTTGTTTATGCAGGAAACAAAGCAAAACGCGTGCCAAGTTTTCGTTTGAAACAATTTAATACACGCTGGCCACTAAAACTCGATTTGAAGCGTTATGTGTAACACTCTGTTTCAATTCAAATCGAATTTTGAGGAATAGGAGAAATGTAGGAAGAGCTTACTCCATCTTGGCCAATTTTGTGGTGCATGCGTACCCAACTCGACGAAATTCCGCCTCCAATGCCAGCCCCCTACCTCAACCCAAAAACAAAAGCCCTGACCAGTGGCCAGGGCTTAAGTATTCGCAAATTGAAAACAAAATCAGAGCGTCCAAAGGAAACGGAGATTCACGCCACCGAAATTGAGACCGTCCAAGTGCGCATCGCCACAACCACAATCTTGAACAACAATGTTGGCATCGCCAAACTGGTACTGGACCTCAGCACCCAAATCCAGCTTGAAGTGCTTGCCAATTCCAACTTCGAGACCGCCGCCGAGATAGGCAACTGGCGCGACATTGGTCTCGATGAGAGTGCCTGCGCCGGCTAATCCATAAAGACCAAACGAAAACATTCCCGCGTTCAGCATGGGCGTAAATCCTTTTACGAAAAGCGAAGTTTGGTGAAACCAGTAACCATCTTCAGCCAATTCGCCGTGCAAGCCGCTCCACGTTTTAATTTCTGCGTGCTCGAGATAAACGCCCACATACTGCCAACGAGCACCAAGCGTGGCGCTTACGCGAGGCCCTGCATCCGATTCGCTCCGGCTGGGCTCGCCAAGTCTCCACGTACCGCCTCCAATGCCACCGCCAATGCCCAACTCAAGATGAGCGCCACTCAAAAATCCGCTTTTCTGAGCTGTTTCAAATCCAGAGTTGGAATCGAATTCATCTTGAGCAAATGCACAAGAAACGAGAGCGAGAGAAGCAGCGAAAAAAGTCCACATGCGCATCATGGCTTTCAATTCCTTCATCTTGAAGAATTAAAACCGATATAAGCAAATACCGTGCCAAATTCGCACAAGAATCATTAGAAGTTAAGTTGAAATTGTTAGATATTTGCAAAAAACTACACGTGCGCAACTCTCGTTCGTTTTGAGGAAATGCAACGCTGCCTCAAACGCTAGCGAAAGTAGAACTCACACCAAATTGAATGAAGCAAAGAGATGAAAGTGGCGCAGCGAAAGGCGGGAAATTAGGCGAGTTTGATGCGGACGAAGTGACGCTTGCCCTTTTGGATGAGATAGCTGCCAGCGTCTTCTAAATTCATTTTCACGTCGGTGATGACTTCGTTCTCGAGCTTCACGCCACCCTGTTCGATGGCACGACGTGCTTCGCTGGTGCTCTTAACCATGCCGGCGCGGCGCATGGCTTCACAAATCCAAATCGGGCGCTCGGTGATTTCAAATTCCGGAATGTCATCGGGAATCGCGCGCTCGCGGTGAACCTGAATGAATCGAGCTTCCGCCGCTTCCGCCGCTTCGACGCTGTGGTACTGGCTCACAATGGTGCGAGCAAGACGCATCTTGAGCGCCATCGGATCTGCATTGTTCGCGAGCTGCGTCAAAACTTCGTTCAACTCAGCCGGCGCGAGACGCGTGCACAAGCGGTAGTAATCGGGCATGAGCGCATCGGGAATCGAAAGCGTCTTGCCGTATTGATCGTCGGGCGATTCGCAAAGGCCGATGTAGTTGCCAAGCGACTGGCTCATCTTTTCGACGCCGTCGGTACCGGGCAAAATCGGCATGATCATGAGCGACTGCGGAGCATCGCCGTAAAGCTCTTGGATTTCGCGGCCCATGAGCTCGTTGAATTTCTGGTCCGAGCCGTTCACGGTCACGTCAGACTTGAGCATGTACGAATCGTATCCCTGCATGATCGGGTAGAGGAATTCGTGCACGAAAACCGGCGAGCCTTGCGCCAAACGACGCTTGAACATTTCGCGCTCCCACAAACGAGCGGCCGAAATGTGCGTGCCCAAACGCAAAAAGTCGAGCAAGCTCATCTGTCCCAGCCATTCGCTGTTGCGACGCACGACCAAGGTTTCCGGATCCAAAACCTTGTCGACCTGGCGGAGCATAGAAGCGATGTTCGCCTCAACCGTTTCGTCGGAAAGCTGCGGACGCGTCTTGTCCTTGCCTGTGGGGTCGCCGATCTTGCTGGTGTAGTCGCCAATCAGGAGAACCACCTGGTGGCCAGCATCCTGGAAACGACGCATCACCTGGTAGTTGACGGCGTATCCAAGGTGCAAGTCGCGAGCAGTAGGATCAACGCCGTGCTTAATGACAAGGCGCTTGCCCGCGCGGATCTTCTTTTCAATTTCATCGCGGCCGATGATTTCAGATGCACCAGAGAGCAGCCAATCAATATCAACGTCGCGGTTAACGGGTTTCAAAGTCATCGGGACCTCCAAAAGTCGCGTGTTTTTAGGGCCACTGCAAAGCATTGTCAACGTGATGAGCAACCACTTATGAGATTCACGCGTATACCAGCAATACAGGCCTGACTATATTTATAGATTACGCTCAAAATTCAGTAGAGCGACACGAGTCTTGACAGTTGCGCCCAGATCCACGATCGTCGTGCTGTTTTTTCGGAGGCACTCATGAATAAAACCGGCGCGTTGATTTGTGCAGGCGTTAACTTTGTAACCATTGCCGCTTGTGGCTTGGTTCTCATGCAAACGTGGAATAACCGTCCGCAACCCATGCCGGTTCCGCAACTCTTTGAAATTGTTGCCAATACCGAACTTCCGCCTCCACCGCCGCCACCGAAGCCTTGCCCCAAAAAGCCAAAGCCCAAGCCAGTTGTTCAACAACCTGCGGCAGCGCCTGCGCCTGTGGCTGCACCAGCTCCCGCACCTGAGCCAGCCAAAAAGCCTGGCATTCTCGATCTCAGCGGCAAGAGCAACGGCGGAATTACGCTCTGAGTTTCAATCTCGGCTGTTTTCAAACGCGAGTTTTCAGCAAACCCGCGTTTTTTTTGTGCTCAAAACCTGAGTCAGCTCTCGAACACATCATTGCTTCAAACTTTTCAACAAGCTCAAAATCAGAGAGTTTTCTGCTCTCGCTAAAATCCCCGCCAGGTTTGACACAAAATCGGTTTTATGGGAATTTAGAGTCATATTTAGCACTTTTAAGGGAAATCCCATGAAGCGTTTCCTCCCATTTGTGATCGCCGCTCTCGCGTTCACCAGCGCTGCTCACGCCGAAGACGAAGAAAAAAAAGAAGAGCCTGAAAAAGGTGCCAGCCGCAACGAACTCTCCGTCACCGTGAACACCGTGCCAATCGACGTGAACTTCGCATTAGATTTGCAGTACGGTCGTCGTTGGGAAAACTTCGGTATCTACTTAGACCAAAGCATCGTCTCGGTTCCGCTCTCTCTCAAAAAATCCTCACTCCCTCAGTCCGTTAAATCAGACGAGACGAATGAGGTCGATGAGGACTCCTTCTACATCTATCAAACCAAGCTCCTTGCCAAAGGCATGTTGCCGGTGCTTGCTTGGCTTTTGAATCCGCAGATCGTCGAGACAGACCTCGTCGCCGAACTCGGTGGCGGCATTGTGTATCGCGACAGTTTGAGCCCAGTTCTCGATCTCAAAGTCGGCGCCGAAATGATCTGGCTCAACCACATCCTTTTTGGTGTGCTCGCTGGTGTAGAGTACATGCTCGACAGTGACACCGACATTATCGGCAAAAAGACCAACAAAGATGGCTATCAGTACGACGAGTCACATGCCATCTTCCGAATGAACTTCCGCATCGGCGCTATCTGGTAAGCCACTCACCTACTCCCACCTCGACACTCACTTCTCGCCCTGCACAAAGACAATCTTCCAGTAAAAATTGCGCGTTTTCTGGACGCAGGCACAAAAAAAGCGCGAACAAAAGTCGCGCTTTAACCACTAAAATTAAAAGAGAATCAGGCGCCCAAGCGCGTCAAAAAGTTGTTGTAGCGGCGACGAGCGTGTGGGTTCAAGTACTTAAACTTAAAACCGCGGCAGCCGTTTTCTTCGTGACGAAGCTCGCCCAAAGCGCGAATCGCGGGACCATCATCGCCAGGCAGCTTGAACTCCAGCCACGCGAAATGCGGCTCACCCCAATCACTCCCCTCTTTGAGCGTCAGCGATAGGCCAGATGCGCTCACTTCGTTCAATTCGCACGTGCAGTGATTGGTCTCGGAAAGAATGTGCTCGACCTCAAAGTGGGCGGGCAGTCGGACATCTTGGCGGCGATTTTCGAGGTGAGCGGTCATGAGCATTACTCCATGTGGACTGATGTAAGTCTAGCGCCGACATTTCATCACCGCAAACTTTTTTTACTGCGTTTTCCAGTATTTTTCGCAGATTTTAAAACCAACATTCCTGCACAGAATCGATTCGCGCAGATTCAGCAAAAAACTCAGGGCACAAAAAAAGCAGCGCACGAAAAACGAACGCTGCTTGCAAAAAACACAGATGAGCGCTTAGCCCAATCGCACTTGCAAGAATTTCGCCTCACCAACAATGCGAAGACGCTTCAACGCAGCCGGGCAAAGCATGGCTTCATTGGGTGTCAACGTTTCCTCAAAACCGCCGTCCACCTGAACTGTGCACGCACCTTCCAAGACGATGAGCACCGAAAGGCCACCCGCGAATTGCGCGGTACCGTGCAGCTCAATGAGGACCAAGTTGAAATCCGGCGTACTGAGCAAGCCTTCTTCAATAAGACCATGACCGCGACGCGTCACTCCTGCACTGCGATGCGGCTGCCACGGTTCATTGAAATTGATGCACGAAAGTGCTTCGTCTAAGTGCAGCTGCCGCGCGGGTTTTCTGTGCCAGTCGTAGAGTCGATATGTTGTATCGCTGGGCGACTGGATTTCGACCACACGAACGCCACCGCAGAGAGCGTGACAGGTTCCTGCGGGAATGTAGTACAACTCGCCCACATGCACGGGACGAAACTCAACGAACTGCGTCGCCTCGCCCGCTTGAACGGACGCCTTGAGTTGCTCGCAAGTTGTACCGGGTTTGAGTCCGAGGTAAATGCCCGCGTTTTCAGCAGCTTCGACCACATACCAAGCTTCGTGCTTATGGCGCGCGCTGGGATTGCGTTTTTCGTACTGAACGGTGGGATGAACCTGCAACGACAAGTCGCTATTTGCTTGTATCACCTTGCATAGCAAGGGAAATCCGCCATCTCGCGCAAGAGGCACATCGCCTAAAATTTCGCGCGGTGCACGCTCACACATGGAACGAATCGTTTCGCCGCGATGGGGACCGCGAGCAACCAAGCTATGCTCAGCAACGCCCTCGGAAGTTTGAGCCAGATCGACGAGCGTCCAGCTTTCGCCGCCCCAGGGCTTTGGCTTGAGAATGGGGGTGAAACAAACAGGCAGGATCATAGAGAAGAGACAGGTGTGACTTACGGATTGGACTGCGTGGCGGAGAAGTTGACCTTCAACGTGTAATTGCCAGGACGAGCGCCGGTGGAGTTCACGTAAGAGTCAACCACGATGAACCAGCGGCCCGGTGGAATGGTCTTGGTGATCTTCTTGTCGTCGCGCGTGTAGCAGGCCTTGTTATCATCGGCTTCGAGCAGGTGAACATCAGGATCGCCCGTTGTATTCGTGAGCTCGATCGTAATGGTACCCGTTTGATCCGTTGTGAACGTGTAAACCTTTTCAGGACCGCTCTCATTCTGCGACGCGTGGCACTCACCGAAGTTGTACGAATCGAAATCGGATTCGCCATCAACCGTGGTGGACGTGTGCGTGTACGGGAAGCTCGAGATTTGGAACGGATAAATGTGCGAACCATCGTCGGGCGCCGCGACCCAGTAGTTATACGGAATGTCGCGAACGTCGATGAGGTAGTAATCAACCGGATCGCCCACACCAGTCCACGCGCTTTCGATGAACTTCTTCCAGTTCTTAGCACCGGGGATAAGTCGGAGGCCAAGCGG
>JAZUEA010000526.1:0-6833 GCA_045639945.1 Myxococcota bacterium | reverse complement strand
GGCTACGATCCGACTTTGGAAGATGCCGGTTCGCAAATAGCTCAGTCGCAAATTGGTGAGTGCATCAACGGCTTGTGAAAATCCAAGCGTTGCGAAATGGCGAATGATGCGCTCCAAAAGCACTGAAATTTGGCGCACATCACCATGCTGGCGAGCGACCAAGATGTCGTCGACCCAAGCAAGAGGCAGCACGTGTTCCAACATCGCGATGACTTTGGGCTCAACGGCTGCGCAGGTGGCCGGTATTGTGCTGACCTCACTCCAAATGGGAGCTTCCGCGATGATCAGGTCGCCAGAGCGTAAGTAGGCTTCAAGTAAGCGATATTTGCCCGCACTGCGAGGGGGCATGCGAACTGTGATGAGCCATGACGGCGGATTTTCAGGATCGATTGCGCCCACATCCAAAATGACATGGCGCTCACCGCACTCGAATCGAACTTCGCCCAAGAAACATGGCTCGGGCGTGCACGCGAAAACCACATGTGGGCGCGCCGTTGTCGCAAACGCAAGATCGATTGTGAGCGAGTTGTAGGGTTGCCGCGCGAGCAACAAAATGAGTTTTGTGAGTTCTTCTTGAACGTGCTGGCGATCGGTACGAATCAATCGACCGCCGCATGGAACCACGAATTGTGCCAAACTGGCGGTTTCGCGCGGACCGACGCAAACGACATTGCACCCAATGCCACGATGTTGCAAAGCCGCAAAACCGTCGGTTAATCGGGGATTTTGCGTCATGGCCGCTTCGCCGATTAAGTAAATGACAGTGCGCGGAAGTTGAGAGTCTGGCAACTCAATGGTGGTTTGGAGCGCGTCCGAGAGAGAGCGAAACGGTGTTCGACCTAGCTGCTTTGCTGGCGATATTTGGAGCGCAAGATCAAAACCGATGGGCGCAACATAGAGCTCGCATGCAGCAGGCTTCGGCGAAAACCATTCTGGCGCCTCGAGTTGTAAAAGCACGTTAAGTTCAACGCCGCTTTCTTCAACCGAAACGACAGGTGGTTCAAGAAGGTGAGTGAAGGTTACGAGGTTCATGCGAAAGTCTCCTCGCCGAAGGAGAGAACGATGCACGAAATGTTGTCACCTCCGCCGCCACGATTGGCGAGCACCATGAGGTCAAACGCGGCCCACGGTGCACCATCGGCGTCTTCAATGGCTTTGCGCATGCGGTTTTCGCCGTCTTCTTCGTCGCTGCCAGCGTAGTCCGGAATGCCGTCGGAGCAGAGAAGAATTGTATCTCCAGGCAAAAGTGTGATTTCGCGAAGCTCTGGGCGCAGAGGCACTGGAACTAAGTGATCGCTTTCCTTTTCGAATTCACCCACACAGCGAACGAGAGCTGCAGCCGACGGCGCGGATTTTGAAGCCGAAATCGGTCGTCCCATGCGAATGAGCTGTGTGGAAAGATCGTGATCGGGCATCAGTGTGACAATGTTGCCGTCGCGAACCAAGTAAATGCGACTGTCGCCAATCGAACCCAGCGTGAGGCGGTTGCCTTCGACCAAGGCCAAAATGGCAGTGGCTGCCATGATGCCTTCTGGTGGACCAGCGAAAACGGGAATGCGCTCGTTGATGATGGAGGCAATTTCGGCATTCGCTCGGTTGATGATCTCAAGCAAAATGGCGCGGCGATCTTCGTTGCTGCGCGGTAAACAAGGTCGGCCGCTGTATTTCAGTTCGGGCGGTGCAAATCGGCCTTCAGTTAACTCGCGCCACATGATTTCAGCTTGGTGGCGTACGCAGGCACTCGCTTGATCACCAGAGCCGTAGTGCGAAATGCTCACGCCATCGCTGATAACAAACAAACCGGTTGCTGAAGATTCGTGCCAAGCCAAGAACATGATATCTTGGTTGATGGGCGCGAATTGTCCTTTTAAAACGCCAATGTGCAGCTCGTGGCCAATGTCGAGCGTAAGTGCTTTGTGCGGTGAAGTCTGGCGTAGTTGCGTCAGAACAATGGCGTGCTCAAGCGCTGACAAAAACGCGATGGCGTCGTTGTAGCGGCGCCACGGCAAAGGCGAGCATGCTTTTCGAATAACGGCTGAGATATCCGGCGGAAGTGTTTCGTTGAAAACCACAGCCGGTGGAAGTCGGTCGATTGAAAGAGCCGCTTCTGGTGCCGGTGCCGTGTGAGTAAGCATGCAGTGCAGCGTGACGCCCAAGAAAAAAACATCTGCGCGCGTGTCAACCATGCCGCCGCAACGACCGTAGAGCTCGGGGGCGGTCAAGCCGGTGTATACGTAGCGGCGCTCAAGTTCCCACGCTGCATCTTGAGAATGAAAATCCGGCGGATCACGAAAACGTAACTGGCCGGTTTTATTATCAAAAAGTAGATCGTCAGGAGCCCACGAACCAATAAAGTAACCGCGACTGTGTAAATCCGATGCGTATTGAGCAAGTGGAATGATGTAAGTCTCGGTAATTTTGACAGGATCGGGCGCGCTCGGTTGCAGAAGCTCGGTGAGCAAATCTGGCAACGCCGTAAAACCTGTCAATGGTGTGCGCTCAATCAACCAGTTGTCCAGGCGAAGTATTGCGTCTGGCTGTAAACAAAGCGGTTCTTTGGCGCGGCGCGCAGCTCTCTTTGCAAGCAGGCCGTTCGGATCTCCTGATTCTACAAAGAAAAGATCGTACAGCTTGCCGTTTTCATCAAATGCCGTGAAATGAGCCGTGCCTTCTGCCGCTGGCAACATCGTTGCGATTTCAACCACAGGATCCAGGGCAAGGCGATCATGCACAGCGGGCCAATGGCTTGGCTGAGGTTCTTCGAGTGCTAATCCGCAACTTGGGCAGCAATAATCAACGACCAAGACACCACAAGCAGGACATGGAACGCCCATCGGTGTTTTATTCAGCTGCATCACCATTGGGAAAATGACCTTTGTGGTTGAGACTGCTGCCTACAATAAGGTGTGTCGCTTGTCATGGGTCAACCGTTAAAACAAACGACGGCGGAGAATGCCGACTGTATCGCCGATTATCAGACCACGCTTCAACCGTGAAACTGTACTGGAAATTGGGGTCAAACGAGCCTTCGAATTCGGTGTCGTTCAAAGACCACTGAAACGCGCAAATTGGTTCACCGTTTAAATGCTGTACGGCGCGCAATAAATACTTGTTTGCGCCTTGAACGGGATACCAATTCAAGGTGAGGGCTACGGAACCTTCGATTTCTTCTGCAGAATGGAGGTGCAGGGAAGTTGGATGAAGCAAGCGATTTCTTGGGTTTGCGCGTCGATTGGCTCGGCGGAATCCCGTTTCGCGGCCATCTTCTGTGTCAGGACGCTGGTTGAATTTTGCTTCGTGGCCTTTGTTTGGGCATTTTCCTCGACAAAGTTTGGTTTCTCGCAAATTTCGCGAGCGAGGTACAAATCCGGTTTCGCGACCGTCTTCGGTGTCTGGGCGAGATGCAAACCCCGTTTCGCGACCGTCTTCGGTATCAGGGCGAGAGGCAAATCCAGTTTCGCGACCGTCTTCAGTGTCTGGGCGAGATGCAAATCCAGTTTCGCGACCGTCTTCAGTGTCTAATTCGTGAGATTGATGAGAATTGAGAGCTTCTGTCTCGCCATCGTAGACTTCTTCAAAAGCTTCAAAAAACGCACGAAGCAGATTCTGTTCGTCTTCGATTGAGCTGGCTTGATCGTTAAGCGACGTATAGTCAGCATCGTTATTTGGGCTTGAATTTTCAGAAGTTACGAGCGCGTCAGCCCAATCACCGACAGTATTAGTGGTATCCTCAGGCTCGCCCGCGTAGGCCTCTACACACACAAAGAGTAAGGGAATAAACCAGCGCATTGCTTACCGTAAGGTTTTTTTGTTTTCTGAGGGTTGAACGGGAGATTTCATCTCTGTCACGCCCGCATAAACAGAGTAAACGCGAGCATCCTCACTCTTTTCAGCACGTTCTTCCAGAACTTTATATTGTTCGCGAACAAACTCAAAGAGTTTCTCCCTAAAGGCCATCATGTCCTCTGGCCTGGCTTTAAAAGAGAATGTTCGTGCTGCTGTACAATCTGTTGGTTTGTCTAAAAATTGCCGGCGGATGGTCTCGGTCACAGCTTCCAGGTGTTCGGTCAGCGCATCCAAGCGGCGCTCCCAATTGTCAAGCGAAACCAAATCGCTGTGAGATTTCACCACTCGATAATGTGGATGTTTTTCTGGACCGGTGGGTTCGATTCGACCTTCACGCAACAGTGCTTCGACCAAAAGCTTGGCGCAGTCGATTTCGTTAGAACGCGGCAAGTGGTGCGAGAGTTCTTCCATGGTCATGGGGCGTTGACGAAGAAGATCATCCACGCGGCGCATGAGACTGGTTTCGCTCTCTCCGAAAAACTGACCTTTATTAAATCGGGCAGAAAGTGCTTTGACTGTGCGGCTTGATTTCGCAAACACCAATGAAATCAAATTGATAGTAGAATGCTTGCGCTTGGCTTCACGCCAAAGAGCGAGCGTCATGGTGTCTTTCACTGTGTCCAAAGAACAGTGAGCTTCGACCGCTAAATGTACAGCTGGATAAAAGCAAGCAAAGAGAATTCGGAGAAGAAATTCGGGATAACCGATAGGTGCATCCGTTGAAATGTGCGAAAAACGCTCACGATTTGTAGAGTCGGAGATCGCCATGAGCAGTGCCTCTCCTCAATGCGGTCGATGTGTACCGCAATTATCTCGATAAAGTTGCGGTGCATTAGCAAGCTTTGAAAGCAACTGCAATTCGCACAGTATAAAAATAATCAACTGCGTGTTTTTTCTAGGGATTGTCGATAATTGGCAGTACACTGATTTTCTTGTTTTGAGTGGATGTAGGAAGAGTGAGCTGCAGTTCTGAAAAAGTGAATTTCTTTGGAACGGCCGAGGTTTCCAAGCTTGCTGGTGTTTCGCGTGCAGCGCTTCGGCGTTGGCGTCGCGTTGGTTTGCTTGAAGGTGATGTTCGTCGTTCGAGAATTCACTTTGGATTACGAGCTCTTATCGATGCTCGAGCTGCTTCTGCGCTCATTCAATCTGGAGTGCCGACCAGGCGATTACATTTAGCGGCTGATGCGCTTCGTCAACGCTGTCCTGAACTGACTGTTCCGCTCGCAACATTGCAATGTGATCCACAAGGTCGGTTGGTTTCGCGGTTTGAGCGTTGTTGTTTGGATCCGCGATCAGGTCAGTTGTGGCTCGATTTATCGTTACCCGAAAACTCTAAAATCTTTTTAAAAAAGCAAGAAACTCTTGAAAATATTGATGATTTTCAAGATGCCACTTCGCTTTTGGCTTCGGCATTTCGAGCGCCTATTTCTGAAAATCCCAAGGCCATGCTCGAAGTTGCGCGCCGCGTGCTGAAATTTGAACCTGAACGTTTTGAGGCATGGGCGCTTCTTGGAAATGCGCATTTTGAGTTGGGCGCGTTTGAATCGGCGGTAAGCGCGTATCGCAAGTTGGTTCAGCTTGATCCAGAGTGTGCAGATGCTTGGTACAATTTGGGTAACGCGCTGGACGAATGTGATTTGTACGAGGAGGCAACTCTCTCGTTAAAGCGATGCTTAGCAATTTCGCCTAATCATGCCGACGCACATTTTAATCTTGCGTTGATTCTGATTCGCAATGGAAATTTTGACTTGGCACGTCCGCACTTAGAAGAATTTGCTCAGTTGGCGCCAGCTCATCCCGACGCGGAATGGGTGCGCCAGATTTTGGCAAGCCACGCACGCACCGTCTGCGCAGAAAAAGTGTAGGATGTTATCTTTTAGATCCTCGCCTGTTTTTTCGCGCGCTTCCCTGTGATACTTTGCCGCCCCGTCTGTTCCCGTAGAGCTTGGGAGAGCGATCCTTGAAGATCTGTCCTACTTGCAACGCATCTTTCGATGATCAGGTTCGATTTTGCCCTGAAGACGGCACCAAATTGCCGCCTCCTGTAGAGCCTGAAGTTGATGCTCTTGACGCTGTCCCTGCTGAACCGCTTGCGCTACCTGGCGACGTGATTCTTGAGCGATATCGAGTGGTTCGAGAAATCGGCCAAGGAAAGCTCGGTGCGGTTTTTGCTGCTGAAGATTTAGAAATTGGTTCGGAAGTTGCACTCAAGCTTTTCCGTCCGGATTTGCTGCCTGAAAGTCCTGAAGCAGACAATTTGTTCTCTGAAATCGAGCAAATTGCAGCACTTGAGAGTGACGCTTTGGTCCCCATTTTGGATGGTGGCCAGTACGAAGAAGGCATTTTCTTAGTAGAGCCTTTGCTCGAAGGTTGTTCGCTGCAGGCCAAGTTGGCGGCTGGTCCGTTTCCGCCTGCTCGCGCCATGCAAGTTGTGACCGAAGTCTTGGGCGCGTTGGAACAGCTTCATACTGCTGGGTTTGCGCACTTTGATATCAAGCCTGAAAACGTGTTTTTGCTGCAAGACGGCATGTTGCACAAAGAGCGCGTTTTGTTGGGCGGTTACGGTCAGCGACATGGCATGGGCTTATCCAAAGCTCAGGTTCGCGTGGGATGCTTGGCGGATGCGGAGTACATCACGCCGGAGCAGCTGCGTGGACAAGAGGGTGATGTGCAGAGTGATATCTATCAAATCGGTGTTTTGCTCTACGAATTGCTCACGGGAACGACGCCATTCCCTGGTTTGACGCTGCAGTCAACGGCACGTCGTCACACGCTCGAAGAACCGCAGAGCCCGCGTCGTTTGCGTCCGCTCGCGCAAATCCCAGATTCGCTTGATCAATTTGTTTGCCGCTGTCTGAAAAAACAGCCAACGCAGCGTTTTGCAACGGTTTCTGATGCAGCAGCTGCGTTGATGGCGATTAAAGCTGGTTTGCCAACGCAGCGCGGTGTTCGTTTGCGTGCAGGTTCGCGAACAGGGTTTACAAACA
>JAZUEA010000525.1:0-1724 GCA_045639945.1 Myxococcota bacterium | reverse complement strand
CTCAAAGTAACAACGTGGCCGCGCCAGTTGCTCTGACCGTACATGATACGCGGGAAAACCCACTGCTCCATGACGCCCAAGATCAAGAGGCCGTAGCTGAAGTTGTAGGTGTAAGGCTCAATCACCAAGTCCATGCCATCGACGGTGCTTTCGAAGTCACCATAAACTTGGCGAGCATTTGTGGGCGTGTTGTTGTTCACGAGTGCACCAATGGTGATTTCGTGCGAACAAGCAGAACCACCAGCACCAGCGTCGGGGCAGCCATTGCGCCACTTAAAGCGGAATTTCTTCCATTCGGTGCTGCTGGTGCCCGGAATGACACCTTCTTCATCGGGGTTGTTCACGAACTCAATTTCGCCAATCGTGGTCAAATCACCAACGATATCAAGAACATCCGAGACAGCCTGCAAAACGGTCATGACCGTGTCGATTGCGGGGAATCGATCAGCAAGCGTGGCCAAAACGGCATCCAACATGCCAACACCCACGGTTCCAACCAAAATGCCACAAAGATCTTGGTATTCTTGACCGAAGTTCTGGCAAACGATATCGGCGATCTGTTGGTTACGAGAAGAAGAATCCGATCCCAAAAGACCAAAGATTTCGAGGATATCGGCAATTTTATCAAAGGTGTCGTTGCCGGTATTGCGGAGCAAATCGACCAAGTCAAACTGGTTGACGACGGTGAACTTGCCTTTGAGCTCCAGCGGCTTGTCCTTCAAAGCGATGTCGATGATTTGGTTTTCACCACCAATAACGGTCGCTTCGTTGCAGCCGTAAGCGATGTAAGCATCGGAGCTGCTGCCGATCACCTGGCCCTTTGCAAAAGCGACGAACTGAGTGCCATCGTCCAAATCTTCGAAACCAACCGCGTTCCTGAACTCATCAAACGGACGAATCGCCGCAGTTTCGAAACCAGGAACGATGGTGCCCTGACTCAAAGCAGCCGTGAGGTTCTCACAAGTGGTGCCCTGGTAAAGGACAACTTCCGCCTGCTTCATATGGTTTGCGAACGAGTAGCGACCAGGAGTCGTACCCGCCGGACAATCTGCCGCGTCCGTATCTTTGGGGCAGTAGTGAACGCGCACGCTCAAACCGCCGGCACCTTCGCGACCAACCGTGATTTCCCAGTAAACAGGATCAGCCTCACCAGAGCTTGCTTCAACACGGAAAGTCGCATCCATTTGACCAGCAACGAGCTGAACGGAGGCAATACCATCAGGATTGGTCGTGGCATTCAACGCGCGCAACTGCGTGCCATTGACGCTTTGCTGATCAATACCGTCCTTCAACATTGTGAAGCTCACACGGCGATTTTGAAGAGGTCGACCACCTTGGGTCAACTTAACCGTGAGCTCCATCGTGTTCTTGTAAAAGAGGAAAGCGCCGCGGCTGCCCTGAATTTCGAGCTCCCAACGCGCTTCAACGTAACCAGCGTCAACCATGACACCGGCATCTTGAATGACAACGCCACTATCAGCTCGAACGAAACCGACATCAGGCTCTTGTTCGTCATTGCCAGAAACATCATCCGAACAAGCCATAACGCCGAAAATCGAAAAAAGAACTGATACGCCGTAAATTAAAAGCGCACTAAATTTAGAGGTATTCATTACGGGCTCCGCGAGAGTTAACGCGCGTCATTTTGGAACATTTCCACATCGGAAATCAAACAAAGAGGTACGGATCGAAAGATCTTTTAAGGAAGGAAAGTTACAAGTCTT
>JAZUEA010000524.1:0-2985 GCA_045639945.1 Myxococcota bacterium | reverse complement strand
CAAAAGGCTCGTCGCCTGCCTGCTGCGCCAGCCAGCGCCAAGCACGCTCAGCCTTCTATCTTCACCACGAATCGCATGCAGACGCTCTTTGATAAGCTCGATGCCGCTCAAGGCGCTCAGCTGCTTCGTTCGCAACTCGCTCAGCACCTCTCGCTCGATGGCGAAGATTTGGATCTCTTCCTCACCGTTTGCGAAAAGTGCGAAATCACTCGTAAAGTCGACGAAGATCTTTACGAATTGCACTTCCAGGGCCGCAAGTGCGCACAGACCAAAGACACCGAGCGCCGCATGATGCTCCGCGATTTGGTCGCCAAGTTGAAGAGCGTCGCTGAACAGCTCTCTGGTGAAAACAACGCCTAATCGCCTCACAACGAGGCCTGCCGTGCTTTTCTCTCGCCCAAATCCCGACGCTGAATATCAAGCTCTCGTTCACTACGAAGCGAGTGTCATTTACCGAACGCTGCCCCCCAACCGAATTTCCTTAGAAGATCTAGAGGCTTACGGTTGGGTTGGGTTGCTCGAAGCCAAAAAGCGCTTCAATCCAGCGTATGGCGTCAAGTTCAAAACCTTTGCGCAACACCGCATTCGTGGCGAAATTTTGGATCAACTGGGACGCAATCTCATCATGCCGCGCCATCAATACCGCGCAGTGCGTGATCAATTGCTCCAAGAATCCATTAATACAGCCAGCAACGCTGAGCGCGCGGACGCCGAATTGGTGAGCAACGCAGTGGTCATGGCCACCGAAGCTTGCCTGCTCGAAGACGTGAACGAAGGCGATTTCATGAGTAAACTCGCCACAGATCCACGCAGAGCCATCAGCCAGCGCGATGCAATTTCTGCACTCCGCCACGCCGTCGACGACTTGCAAACCGACGAGCGCTCCATGATTCAAGCCTGCTTCGATTTAAACGACAAAGGCGACAGCGCCGCTGCACACGCTCGACGCCATCACGTAGAGCGGTCAACGATCAGCCGTCGCCTTAAGCGCACGCTGAATGCGCTGCACGATCACTTAAAAAAGTAAAACTTGAATAAGCAACCGCGCCGCTATCAGATGTTGAAGCGGTAGTGGCAGATGTCGCCGTCTTTGACGATGTAGTCACGACCTTCAACGCGGAAGCAGCCGTTTTGCTTGCACGCGGCTTCGCTGCCGTATTTGTCCATGTCAGCGTACGCAATGACTTCGGCACGAATGAAGCCACGCGCGATGTCGCTGTGAATGGCGCGGCTCGCCAGAACGGCGTTGCATCCACGGTGGATCGGCCAAGCGCGGCATTCGTCGGTGCCCTGCGTGAAAAACGTAATTAAATCAAGCAGTCTGAAAGCGGCCTGAATAAAACGCGTTGAAGCAGGTTCCGAAAGGCCCATGTCTTCCAAGAACGCTTTTTGGTCTTCAGGCTCCAAACCTGCGATTTCGGCTTCCATGGCACCGCAAAGCGGCAAAACTTCCAGGTGGCAAGCGCTGGCAGCTTCAGCGAGCTCGCTCGGAACCGACTTGCCTGCATCGCCTTCTTCTTGGCTCAAAACCACGAGCATGGGCTTCAAGCTCAAGAATGCGTAGGCCGACAAATCCTGGCGCTCGTCGTCGCTGAATTCGAGCTCGCGCAAAGGCTGGCTTTCTTCGAGCGCGTTCAAGCAGCGTTCCATCAACTCGAGGTGCGTTGGATTCGAGCGATCCTTGCGCAAACGCTCAACGCGCTTTTCTGCCACGGCCTGGTCCGCCAGGATGAGTTCGGCCTGGAAATCGTTCAACTCGCGCACCGGCTCCGGATCGCCCTGACCACCGTCAAAACCACGAAGCACTTGAACGAGCGCGTCCATTTCACGAATGCGGCCAAGGGTCTGCGGATCCAAGCTCTGCGCGCCACGACCACCGGGCACGTCTGCAAACGTGATTTCGGCGTAAACTGTGCGCTTCGGATTATTCAACTCGGTCAAGCGATCAAGCCGCGCATCCGGCACCTGAATCTGACCCAGGTTCACCTTGCCAGCGCCGCCAAAGCCAACAGGTGCGTCCTGACCAGTGAGAGCGTTGAACAAAGTGGTCTTGCCTGAACCGGCGAATCCGACGATTCCGATCTTCATACGTGAGCTCCTTCAAACAAACTGTGGCGAAATAAAACAGTGCGCGTACGAAGTCGAGGGTTTAGGCGCTTTTCTTTAAGGACACCAAGGACTAAAGTACGCACCCTTTTCGATCTTCGCAGGAAATGCAATGAATCTGCTAACCAAGAGCCAACAAGAGGCCCTGGACGATGAACTTAAACAGCTCGATCGCGTAAAAAACGCCATTACGCGTTACCACATTGAGCAACTTAAGCGCGCCGATTTCGACGACGAACTGATTGCCCTGCGCGATCAGCTGGCCGAAGCTCGCCTGGAAGATCAGGCTCCGCTTATCGAGCAGATGATGCGGCTTTCCTCATTGCGCCAAGCTCAAGACCACGAGCAAGAACGCGGCGCAGATCCAATGAGTCCATATTTCGCGCACTTACGTCTCACGGACACCTATAAAGGCGAACCGCGCACGCGTGACATCTGCATCGGCAAACGCGCATTCATCGATCGCTCGCAGGGCATCCAGGTCATCGACTGGCGCAACTCGCCTATCAGCCGCATTTACTACTGCTACCACGAAGGCGACGAATACGAAGAGCGCTTCGCCGGCGAAATGCAAACCGGTGAAGTCGACGTTCGCCGCACCGTAACCATTGCAAACGGCGTACTTCAGCGCCTTAGCTTGCAAGACGCCGTTCTCTACAAAACCAAAGACGGCTATCAAACCGCCAGCTTGGACCAAAGCGCACTGAAAGGCGGCGTGGGCACAGCACTTCGCGCTCCGCAGCAATCGCGCCGACTTGGTCGCCAAACGCCCGAACAACGCTTGCCAGAAATCACTGCGCTCATCGATCCCGCGCAGTTCAAAGCCATCACCGATGCACGCTCCGGCGTGTGCATCATTCGCGGCGGCGCCGGCACCGG
>JAZUEA010000523.1:0-6273 GCA_045639945.1 Myxococcota bacterium | reverse complement strand
TTTGAATTGCCGGTTTCGCTTGTTGAAGGCACGAATGAGTTTGAGATTGTGGCGATCGACGCGGTTGGCAATCGCTCCGACGCGCAATCTGTTGTGATTGAACGCGATTCTGTGCCGCCCACTGTGACCTTGTCGCAGCCTTCATCGTTGTCCACTGTTTCTGGCTCTGAAGTCATGGTTTCTGGCTTGGTTGCCGATGGACGCGCGAGTTCGAGAGCTTGGGTTTCGCTGAGCTCAACGGCTTCCAACGGTGTCGTGCAACGTTCTCAGGTTCGTGCGGACGAATCCGGTGCTTTCTCCGCGAACGTGCCGATCGAAGTGGGCGCAAACGTCATTGAAGCGTGCGCCATGGACGCTGCTCAAAACCAGGGCTGTGCGGTCGTTACGGTGATCCGCGAAGTTTACGAAGCCTGCGTCCAGAATTTTGCGGTCGATTCCACGGCCATTTACAACGATCGTGTGCTCGTTACGTCGCCGTCCGTGCGTTTCTCGGGCAGAACCTGCCAAGGTGTTTCGCGCATCGAATTACACGCAGAACGCGCCGATGGCTATGTTTCGGACGTTGTGAATGTTTCGCCCAACGGCTCAACGTTCAGCGGAACTTTTGTTTTGCCGGAGTCCGGCATTTACACGTTGGTGGCAGTTGCCATTGCGCCGGAAACGCGCGCTTCTGATTCTGTTTCGCTGATTTACGATTCAACCGCTCCAGAGGTGAGCCTTTCCAAGCCGCTTGACGGTGTGTGCACCAACTCGCAAGTGGTGGAAATTTGCGGTTTTGCGCGTGATTTTGAAACCGGTGTCGCATCGGCAACGGTAACCGATGGCACGCGCGATAGCTCGGTTTCGCTTTCTTTGAGCGGCGATTTCTGCATTACGCGCTCGATTTCGGTTGGTGAGACGACGGTTCAGCTCTCCGCTGAAAACAGTGCAGGCTTGACGGGTGAAACCGAAGTTTCGGTGAAAGTCGATTTGGAAGCGCCGGTTGTGAATTTCCAGGAATGCTTCCCACCGCGTTGTTTCACGCCCGAAGTCGCAGAAGGTCAAACGGCGGTTTCGCGTTATCCGTTGCAGGATGGCATGTTACGTCTGCGTGGAACCATTGAAAGCGGCCTTTGCGATTTGACGCGCTTTAAGATCAACGGTTCACCCGTCGCCTTGACTTCGGATTCGTTCGTCGTCGATGTCCCGGCCGAAGAAGGCGAGATTTCGGTGCCGTTCGAAGTTCAGGATTCAGCAGGCAATGTGAAGGCGTTTACGGTGCCATTCATTGTTGATACGACGCCACCCGAAGCGGAAGTCCCCGAATCTCTTGAGATTCCTGTCGGTGAAACGATGGCAAGGTTCCAATTCTCGCTTTTTGAGGATTCAGACGAAATTGCACCGATTGCGTTGATTAACGCTGTGCCTGTGACGGAGTTCACTGGACCAACACTCGAAAATGGCCGCTATCGCTGGACTTACGAAGCTCAGGTGCCGCTGAGTAACGTGTTGCCGAACTTCGCAGGAGCGACCGGTCAGATTTCTGTGACGGCGCGTGACATTTTAGAAAACGGCACTGTTTACGACATTCCTCTTAAGCGAGCGGCGAATCAGGATTTGTAATTCCTGGAACTCTGGCTGCAGCTACAAAAAAAGGAGCGTCAATCGGCGCTCCTTTTCTTTATCGATTATCGATAATCGTCACTCTTCGAGCAGATCTTCGCTCAAATCTGGCACATCAATCGGCGGCGGCGGCGGCAAATTGGACTTGCGAGCAGCGAGCACCGTGACTTCGTAGTGCACTTCGATGTCGTGCAAAATATGCAACAGCTGCACTTTAACGGTGTCGCCATTGCGCTCCAGCACTTCAAACAGGACCGGCATACCGCTTGGCCCTTGAGCTTTGACGCGATCGCCCGCTTTAGGATCGAGTCCTTGCGGGAATTCCGTCATTGAAATTTCGCGACTGGATGTCATCTCACGAGGCACAAGTTGGCCCGGCGGAATGACACCTGAGCGCGTTTCGCCCACAGACATGCCGGTAATGGCTTTGGCCAAGCCCGGAAGCATTCGGTCAGAGCCCAGCTTGAAAGTGACAGGTCCTTGCTCTTTGGAACTCTCGACGACACGTCCAGACTTGTCGCGGAGGGTGTATTCGATCGTGACGATTTGACCTTCGGCGATTTGCATGATTCTCCTCGGCGCCACAAAGGCGTGCGAAGAAACTTACACGCGCGGAAAGGTAAAGAAAAGGGAATCTAAAAGGGGAGGCGTATAAAGGCGAGTTTTGTGAGATTTTTTAACGATCGTTGCACTCTTCGGGGCTTTCAACAGCAAAGCCACCTTCACGTGCGTCGTTTGAATCCACGAAGGTCACCGGATTGGCGGTGAATTCCAATGCGATTTCGTACGCGTCGTTTTCGCCGTCGCCGTCGGCGTCAATGGTCATGATGTCGTTTTCAAGGAAGGACATCAGGCTGATTTCAGCGCCGCTGTAATTGAAGCGAATCTGCTCGGCGTCCGACTTGAGCAAGTAACCCTGAGCGGTGCCAGCGAGGATTTCAGCGCCATCCGAATCGACGTCATTCCAGAAGGCCAAGTTGACGTAAGTCGTGAAGCGGACCCAGCAGATGCGGCTGGCGTTGTTGACGGTGACGTGACCGCCCGGAACGTTGATGGTCCACTCGGCGACTTCTGGCTGGTTCCAGATCGGGTTGTCGTTGGTCTCGCTGTCGTTGTAGTGCCAGCCACCCACGAAGTTTTGGATCGGGAGGTCGTGCCTAAAGGAGAACGAGCTGGCGTTGTTTTGACCGTTACCAACGTAGAAGGTGTAGCTGCCGTCTTCGTTGTACTTGGAAGGTTCGACCAACAAGTTCAAGCTGCCGCTGCCGGTGGTGCCAAAAGCGATGGTGAGAGCTGCGCTGATGATGCCTGCTGCGTTTGGTGGCAACGTCGCATCCGCGGTGCTCAAACGGTAAACTTTGGGCGCCAAAGTGTAGTGGCACGCGTTTTCGAGGCACGTGTAATTTTCGTTGCAGCAGCCTTCGCCACACGCGCTCTGGTTCTGGTCCTCGTCGCAGCTTTCACCAGTCGGAGGCTCAGGAATGCCGGCGTCCAACACTGGCAAAGCGCAGTCGATGGCGCAGGTCGCTTCGTTTTCGTTTTCGTCGCAGGTGCCGTCACCGCAGTGGCAGTCGGCGTAGCAAGAAGTGGCGTCTTCGCTTTCTTCGCAAACGTCGTTGCCGCAGGTGCAGTCAGTGGGGCAGCTTTCGAGCGTTTCGTTCTCGTCGCAGGTGCCGTTGCCGCAAGTGCAGTCTTCAGGACAGTTTTCGAGCGTTTCGTTCTCGTCGCAGGTGCCGTTGTGGTTGCAAGGATCGGCTTCACCACCGGCACCACCTTCGCCGCCTTCACCGCCTTCACCGGCACCACCTTGGCCGCCTTCGCCACCCTGGCCAGCTTCGCCGCCGCCCTGGCCGGCTGCACCCGCATCGGGAGTGGGGGTTACGTTGTCGTCATCGTCGTCACAACCGAAAGCGCAAAGAGCAACAGCTAAAGCTAAAACGATTGATTTCATTGAATTTTCTCCTCTACGCAAAAGTGCTTGGAAGTATACCAAATTTATTTTTGTGTTTCGCCGATGATTGCAAATTTATTGGCAGTTCGGCGGAATTTGTCCAATTTGCTGGTAGGGATCGCCAAAAAGCGAAACTTCATAAGCGGGGCCGCTGAATGTGAAAGTCCAAGAGTCCGGCTGGCCATCGTCCACTTCATCGGCGTCCATGGGAATGCCTAATTCATTAAGAACATCGCGGAGTTTGCGCGTTTGGCCGTTCCAGCGAATGTTCAACTTTTTGGCGTCGCGCTCACGAATGACGCCGGTCAGTTCTACTTGAGCCACTGCACCGCCCGGAATATCGCCGATTTGGATGTAAGCCTGCAGCGTCGCGACGATGGTCAACTTTTGGTATTGGCAGCTGTTTTGGTTGCGCACCGGTGACGGCAAGTACAGGTTGAATGGTTTGCGTCCGTGGGAATCCTGCTCGGTGATGAACTGGTAACAAACGTCGTAGCCAGCAGGGCAATCCATTGGTGTGGCTTGGTTGCGGAATGCGGGCATGTCCGGATGCGGTGTGAAGGCGGGCATGTTGCCGGCGTTGCCCGAGCGCTGTGCTTGAACGGTCCAACCCCAGTAAGGTTGATCTTCGCCGCGTTCGCCGCCAGCCGGATCACCTAACTTCAGAACGAGGTTGAAGTTTTCGTCCACAACTTGCTGGTTGAACAAGATGTTGAGGAACTCACGCAACGGGGCCGGTTGCTGCACGTCTACGCTGTAAACGCGGAAAGCGTGATTGGAGGCATCCACAACGCACGTGTGGTCGCTCATGCGGCAAACGCGCCACAAACCTTCGCAATCTTCGTCGCTCTCACATTCGTAATCTTCGCCGGCGTCTTCTTCGTTGTAATCGTCTTCTTCGTCGTAATCATCTTGAAAATCAGGAGGTTCTGGCCGCTCGTGCTCAGGACGCTCTTCATGAGGCTCATGCGGTGGATCCTCGTGTTCTTCAGGCTCTGCTTTTTCCTCGCCTTTGACCGGCGGAGTCGGCTCTTCTTTCAACGCTGATTCGCTGGAACCCGTTGAAAGAATTGGATTTTGCACTAAACCACCGTCCGGGAACGTTAAGCTGCTGATGTCCCAAAGTCGCTGAAGTGAGCGACCTGTTGCATCTTTCGGAACAGCGCGGCCTTTTTCGACTTTAACGCCACCTTGAGGGTAAACGACGACGGAGTAGATGACTTCGCCCAATTCCATGACGACGACGCCGCCGCGTGCACGGTTGCCTTCAAAGACCAACCAGGCAGAACCTGCAGTTGTTTCAGGCACTTGCACTGTTGAGTCTTGCGTCATTCTGACTTTCTCACGTGGTTCAAAATCTTCGCATTTCGAGTCTTCGGTCCACGTGAAAGCCGCGAGTTGAGCACCAAACGATGCCAGTTCGCGCACGACTTTTTGACGATCCAAATCGATCGCGGCACGAACAGGGTAGTCGCGCATGACCGCTTCAGCGCTCGCTGATTGCAGCCACGCGGCCAGGCGTTCGGCCTCAAGCTTGCACTTTCGGTCGTCATTCGGGCTGAGCATGAAGAACAGCAGACCCGCCATGAGGCCCAAAATGGCGAGTGTGATCATGATTTCGATCAGGGTCATGCCGCGGCTGATTCGGCGTTTCATGGATTTTCTCTAATAAAATCAGTTGGTTTTGATTATTGAATTTCGACGACGAGTGTTTGCCCGTCGGTGCCGTGAGCGATATTCCAGCTGCAGCTCGGATTGTTGATGTCTGCAACCGGGCAGTGGTGCACGTCGAATTCTTCTTTTGCGCGGTCGGACAATTCGTAAATGGTGACGGTACAACCGCTCAAATTGCGTGGAAAACCAAAGGCGAGCCAACGACCCAGTCCTGTTGAAACGGAGCAGTCGCTGATTGGATTGCAAGGTCCATCGGGTTCGCCCAAGCCGCGATCGAGTGGCATTTCGGTTTCAACGCTATTGCGTCGGCCGGTCGTGTAAATCGCGTAGCCGCTCTCGCCGCTGCATTCGTATTTGATGGCGTCGATGTCTGGGCCCCAACCTGTGCCCATGGCCAGATTTTCTTTGGTTTTGTCTTGAACGACAATGAAGTCTGCAGCTGAGTTGTCGCCCACTTCTGGCATGTCGCTTTGTGAGCCGCCAGAGCCAGCCGAACCGCTAGAGCCCGACGAGCCAGCAGAGCCTCCAGAACCGGAGTCTTCGTTCAACACCTCGGAATCATTGGTTGTTGTAGATGCATCGAGCTGAAAACGTCCCGGACCGCCATGGTCGGACTCTTCTTCTTCACAAGCGAGAGTGGCCAGTGAAAGAGCTGCGAATGCGAGGAAAATTCGTCGATATGTAGTATGCATTTCACAACAATACTCGGACTGCGAACTTTTTCACACAAAACCGCGCAATTTCAGGCTATCTACGCGTGCTTCAAACTTCATGAGCGTGCGCGCAAAAGGAGTGAACATGCCTCACAAGTCAGAATCGGTTGTTTACGGCGTAAATGCCGCATTGGCCGTCGCCCAATATCGTCCGGAAAGTATCATTCGCGTTTATCACAACAAAGAGCGTCGTCTGGAAGTGGCGCCGTTGCTCAAATGCGCGGCCGCCCACCGCAAGCCTTACCGCGAGGTTGAGGACGCTGAGCTCGAAAAAATCGCCCAAACGGTGCACCACGAAGGCGTGGTTGTGATCGCGGAACCGATGGCATTTGG
>JAZUEA010000522.1:0-3786 GCA_045639945.1 Myxococcota bacterium | reverse complement strand
GTCCAAGCTGACCACACGCGGCATCAATATCTGAGCCACGACGAGTTCGCACGGTCACAAGCACGTGGTGACGCTCCAAAATTTGCTGGAACCGCTGAACGCGTTCATCGGATGGCGGAACAAAATCCGAGCCTTTAAACGAGTTGAACGGCAGCAAATTAACGCGTACTTCGAGCCCTCGCATCAAACGACACAAACGCACGGCATCGTCGTCGCTATCGTTTTGGCCAGCAAGCAACACGTACTCAATTGTGAGTCGCTGCTGTGCTTTCAGCGGCCAATTATGCAGAGCTTGAATCAGTGCATCTAAGTTGTAACGACGGTTAACCGGCATGAGCCGTGAGCGGATCTCATCGGTTGTGCCGTTTAAGCTGACAGCCAGGTGAATGCCCAAATTGAGCGAAGCCAGCTGCGAAATCTGCGGCACAAGTCCCGACGTAGAAACGGTAATTCGGTGTCCGCTGTAGCCAAGTCCGTCTTGAGCACAGAGCGTTTGAATGCTTCGCGAAACGTTTTCAATGTTCGCGAGCGGTTCACCCATGCCCATGTAAACGAAATTTGTAATGCGCTCAGCAGACGATTGTTCTGTGTTTTCAGCAGCTTCTGGCTCAAGCGATGCCAAATAATCGCGTGCTAAAAACACCTGCTCCAAGATCTCGCCTTGAGTCAAATTGCGCTGGAATCCCAGCTTGGCGGTGAAGCAGAAAGCGCAATTCATGGGACAACCAACTTGCGACGACACGCACTGCGTATAACGACCTTCTTCCATGCGAAGAAGCACCGTTTCAACGACAGCACCATCTTGAAGACGAATCGCAAGTTTGCACGTGCCATCTACACTTCGCTGCGCCGTAGCAAGCTCAGCGCACGCAATCGACACACCTTCTTCTTTGAGTTGTGCTCGCAGGGCTTTAGGCCAATCCGTGAGCTCATCTAAAGAACGGGCACCACGCGCGAAAACCCACGCATAAAGCTGGCGCGCGCGATACGCAGGCAGTCCGCGATCAGCACAAAAGCGCTTAATCGCTTCGCGATCGAGATCTCGAAGACGTAGCTCCACGATTAGGCCAAGTCCTTCGCGGCAAAGAAGAAGCCAATTTCACGCGCAGCGCTCGTGGTGGAGTCAGAAGCGTGAACCGTGTTCATGGGGAGTTCCAGGCCGAAATCGCCACGGATGGTGCCCTTGTCAGCCTTGGCGGGGTTGGTAGCGCCGATGATTTCGCGAACACGCGCGACGGCGTTTTCACCCTCAACGGCGATGGCCACGACGGCGTCAGAGCTCATGTACTCGACCAAGCCATCGTAAAAAGCCTTGCCCTCGTGCTCTTTGTAGAAATCGGCCGGCTTCCAGGAGCCCTTGGGGAAGTAACGAAGAGCGACGATGCGCAAGTTGGCATTTTCGTAACGACGAAGAACCTCACCAATCAAGTTGCGAGAGGTACCGTCGGGCTTAACCATTGAGAAAGTACGTTCGATAGCCATATTGGCCTCCAGAGTGACAAGAAATCCGCAGTATGAACCTTAATTGCTCGATATACAAGTAACATTGACGACAGTTGCATCTCGTTGCTAAGGCGCATATTCTGCGCGGCCTTGATCCCACAGGAGGCCCTGTGTCCAAGAAGACTCTTCACTTCATTGGTATTGGTGGCGTTGGTGTCAGCGCCGTGGCTCGCGTTTTGCACCAGCAAGGCGACTACATTGTTCGTGGTTCAGATGTGCGTGAAAGCCAGCTGACCCTTGGACTTCGCAAGTTGGGCATTGACGTAACAATCGGTCACAACGCCGAAAACGTTCGTGGCGCAGATGCAGTGGTTTACTCAACGGCTGTGCCCGTCAACAACATTGAACGTCAGGCCGCACGAGATTTGGGCATTGCAGAAAAACACCGCGCAGATATGTTAGGCGCTTGCATGGAAAAGCAGCGCAGCATCGGTGTTACCGGCACGCACGGCAAGGGCACAGTCTCCGCCATGATCGCCCACACGCTCATTTCAGCGGGACGTGATCCAACCTTTGTTATTGGCGGAATTCTTCAGAATTACAAAGAAAACGCCAGAGCGGGCAAAGGTCCGGAAGCGGTTGCTGAAGTCGATGAATCCGATCGCAGCCACTTGAAGCTCAAGCCCAAGATCGTGGTGGTAAATAACATCGAAGTCGATCACCTGAATTTCTATGCAGGTTTAGACGACATCATCACCACCATGGCGCAGTTCATCGATCAGAACGACCAGCTTGAAGCGCTTTGCCTTAACTTGGATGACGCGGGCTGTCGCTCTCTTAAGGAAAAGCTCACGCCAACTTCTCGTTATCGCATCGTAAGTTACGGTCGTGATGCCGCACGTGATTTTTCTGCACAGCAAATTGAAGATTTGGGCGACTGTGTCAAGCTTCACTGCGTTGAAAATGGCGTCGATAAAGGCGTGATTTCATTGCCGATTTGCGGCAGTTACAACGCCGAAAATGCCATGGGTGCAATGGCTGTCTGCTGTGGTGTTTTGGGATTGCCGTTCAGCGATTTCCAAACAGCACTCAACAACTACAAAGGCCTCGAAAACCGCTTTACCGTGCTGCACGCTGGTGGCCTCACGATTGTGAAGGACTACATTTCGCACCCCACCGGCATGCGCAAAGTTTTGGAAAGCGCACACAAGCTGCCGCACAAAAAGATCTACTGCGTATTCAAGCCGTATCGCTTCACACTGATGCGCTACCACGGCGAAGAATATGCAACTGCACTTCGTCTCGCTGATTCTCTTGTTATTACCGAGATGTATGCGGCAGAAGAAAAGGCGATTGACGGCATCGACACGCCTTGGTTTGTTGATGTTTTGCGTCGCGCTGGCAACACAGTCGATTACGTCAAAGAAAACAGCGAAGTGCTCACCGCTCTTGAACCGAAGCTTGAAGCAGGCGACATGGTCGTTTTCTTCGGCGGTGATGATTTCTTCCAAATGGCAGATCGCTGGGCGAAAGCTCTCAATGAGAAAGGCGAGTGATGATCGACGCTGAGCATCGGGATTTTGCGGGTAAAAAGATCGCCATTTTTGGCGCGGCACGCTCCGGTATTGCCGCTGCCAATCTGCTCGTTCGCTTGGGAGCGGATGTCGTTCTAAGCGACGTGGCAGAAAAGCAAATCGACAATCTCGATCCTCGCGTGCGCTTGCGTTTTGGTGCAAACGCCTTAGAAGGTGCTGAAGCCGTGGTTTTAAGCCCTGGCATTATGCCGGGTTCGTCTGTTGTGGCAGCGGTTCGCGCGGCTGGTGTCCAAATTTTGAGCGAAATCGAAGTCGCAGGTTTGGTCGCCAAAGCTCCTATCATTGCCATCACCGGCACAGACGGCAAGAGCACAACCACTGAAATGATCGGCACCTGCATGCGTGCATGCGGCAAACCAACCGTGGTCGCAGGCAACATTGGCGTTCCGCTTTGCGAAAAAGTGTTGGATGTCGACGAGACGGGTGTCATCGTTGCAGAAGTTTCCGCTTTCCAACTCTGGTCTTGCGGCTACTTCGCGCCCAAAGTTTCGATCATCACCAACATTGCAGAAGATCACGCCGAGTACTTTGAAGACGACACGTCTGCGTACATTGCGGCCAAGGCGCGCGTTTTGAGCGACATGGCTCCCGGTGGTGTTGCAATTTTGCGAGGCGACGATGCAGTCGTTGCACCTTTACCGCTCAACGCTGGTGTCAAACGCGTTTTGTTCAGCTTGAACCAACCCATTGACGCACCCGGATTTTCCTTTGATGGCACAACTCTTTACGGAAATGGCCATCCGCTTAT
>JAZUEA010000521.1:0-3552 GCA_045639945.1 Myxococcota bacterium | reverse complement strand
TAACGCACATGTCGGCGCCCGGCATGGAATCTGTGTTCAATGACGCAGAAACCCACGATTCCGCGCGCCCCAGATAAGACAATTTGTCGAGCAGCGTTTCAAAAAGCTTCTGCTCTTCATCGCTTAACTCAGCTGGCCAGTAAACACGCAAGACATCGTTCTCGCCACGACCAATCTGTGCAAACGTATCAAACGTCAACACAGACTTTTTGTAATCGATCGAAGGCATGTAATGTCGAGTGTGAGCGCCGTTTGCCTTAGGCAGTGCGTACTGCGGTAATACTTCAGCCAGCTTTGCAATCAGCGACGCTGCGACGGAAGGCAGTTTCGCGGGACTCTCCCAGCCCAGGTGATTGAATCCCGCCGCCAAAAAGGCACGGCACAATCGCCATGGGCTCGGAGGCCACTCAATCGCCCCCACATTCACATGCTCTCCCCACGGCGTCGCGTGATAGCTACCCGCAAGAAAGCGAAATTCGACGCAGATCATTCGTGACCTCGCTCGATTACTTCTTCTCGTACTTCACAGTGGTCACGCCCTGCATTTCGTTGGCACAAGCCTTCACCAATGCAGGCAACTCGGCCTTCAAATCGCTCAAGCTCGGCAACGTAAAGCTCTCAGGCGATGTCACCTTGAGCGCCGCAACCTTGAAATCACACGCCGTGCGCAAACGCAGATCGCCGTCGAGCAACGCGCGAATCTTGTAAAGCGAAAGCACGATCAGAAGCTTCTCAGCCTCTTTGCTCAAGCCATAAGAGCGAATGAGACCGAGATCGAGGTTGAAGTAAGCAGTGATCTTTTCAGCCGTGTACTCATCGCGCGAGAACGGAACATTGCCGAAGCCCGACTTCGTGTCGCCACCAGGATTGACGCTGTCATTCTTGACACCACCCGACGCCGCCACGCGCACCTGAGAAGCCTCGATAAACGAAGAAAGCGCGCGCTCCAAACGGAAGCGACCGCCAGCAAGCTCCTTCTTAGACAAGAAAATACCGTGAATGATGGAGTTCGCGTCGTACTTCAAAAGCGTCTTGGCCAAAAGCGAGCGGCTCACTTCACCAAGCTCGCTGTTGAGCTTAGTTCCATCCTTAAGCTTCTCAATGATGGTCTTATCTTGACCTTCAAGGATGTAAGGCGAGTTCAAACGGTGCGCTTCGGTAATCGTGCTGGTCAGGTACTCGCCTTTCTTATCGACGACCTTCACATAGGACAAACCATCAAGCTCGGGAATGAGCTCATTCTTGGCGCTGTCCCAGATGGTCGCCTCAAGGCGATTCGCCATGCTCTGCGCGCTTTCAACAAGCAGGTACTCACCGTCCTTGGCAGTAAAAACGGCTGCACCTAAGCCAGGAAAACCGGTGGGCTGAAAACGCTGACCCTGCATGGGAGTGACATCGGCTTCAACCAACAAACGACGAGCATTCGAAAGAACATCTAAATTCAACATGAGAAGACCTCTCTTAGTAAAAAGTTAATTGTTAGAGGAAATTACACGTGAAGAGTCAGAAGTAGCTTCTGCTTCATCTTCAGGTTTGAGAACAACATTCAACAATGCATCGTAGCGCTTTGCATCAAGCGGAAATGCCAGTGCAGCAGCGATTCGACGCGCAAACGACGATGAACCAAAAACACGCGTTAACTTGGCGCGATATCCATGCGCACTCAAATGCTTGAACGCAGCACGTCCAGCCGCTTCGAGCTGACCTGAAGCCAAACGGCGATAGACCATCTCATTGGCAGGAATTGCGGCATCTGCATTTTCGTAGCGCAAAACACACAATCGGAAGAGTGCATGCAGCGGTGACAAACGCCATTCGGACGAACTGCCCTGCTTTGAACCCTCTACTTTGCGATTGTTCTGCTGTGGAAATCTCACAGACATCAAACCGCGAGTAAGCGCAGCAATTCGTTTGTCATCAACGTTTTCACCAATGAAACGCTCAATATCAGATTCAGGCGCGGCAAAATTGCTTCGCAAAGCAAGTTGCGGCTTACCTGCACTCTGACTTTCCATCAATCGGCGCTGAACAACAGCAATCAGATTGTCCGAAAGCGAGGCAGACGGCTGCCAAACCACTCGAACATCAGCCGTGTTGTCAAAATTGCCAAAGCGATCGAGAGGTAAGCAATGAGCTCGCACGCTGCTCTCTTCATCTCTTGACGTTGCGCCAAATTGAGAAGCAAACGCACAGGCCAATCGCCATTCAGGCGATTTGTCATTCGCACGCTCAAGCCAATTGCTCGACAACTTGGGCAACGGCTTCAACTTGCTTTTCAACTCAGGCCGAAGCGCAATGGCATCCTCTGCTTCACCCAGTCGAATGAGCAGAGCCTGCCAACGCTCTGGAGAATCAGGATCTTGGCAAACCGCCAAGCACTCATCATTCAAAACTCGTGGCAAACGCTGAATAGAACCGGGCGAACGCTCATCGTCAGCCTTGATTTTGCGGACCAAGCGCTCGACCCAATCGAGCACTTCTTGAAGCGGCTTAAGCTGCGGCTTGTTTTCAGACGCAAAACGACCAAGCGGAACCGCCAAGTTGGCCTGACCGTTGCGCTCAATGTAACCAAAGCGCTGAAAAGACGTAATGCCACGGGCCGCCCCCAGCCGACGAATTGCAATCGCCGCTTCAACCGGCTGTCGCGCAGACTTGCCACCCGTTTTCAAACGTCCTTCAGCAAACAACTGACGAACTTCATCAAACGTCGCAGGCTCGTTCCAGAGCGGCATCCATTGTTCACCACGGCCGTTTGATCCATCAGCCGGCGAAGCACTTGCGTAACCACTAGAGCGACCTTCAACCGCAAATGGCGCGGCCGCTTGTGGAAGATCTGCACCATCCAAACGGCGAACGGCAGAAATCTGAAGCGCAATTGCGCCTTCGAGCATTAAGACGAAATCCCACGGATTCATTGTGGATTTCGACAAATCTGGAGGCCCCGGCAAAAATTGGCCGGTGCAATCGCTGTCCGAACCTGGACGAATGATGTCTGCAAACAGCGCAGCATTTAAGGTGAAAGGTGCAAAATCTCGCGGATGACCTTCACCGTCGAACAAATCCAGCACCAACCGGCGCATGAAATTGTTTGTGAAAACAAGACGGCCATCATTGCCGCCCGTTCCCAAAATGGCAGGATAGCGCAGCGAAGAGTTCGCGATCATCAATGCCGCGTCGAGCCACTCAAGCGCTTCAGAACTCAAAGTCCCACGAAGCAGTGCCAATCGACGGGCCTTTTCTTCATTTTTAGGACTTTCAGATAAATCTGAAAAAAGCTCTTTCGCGCAAAGAATGGCCTTTCGGTACGCCGCAAAACGCGGTGCCTCAGTTCCTGCTAAAACTTTGAAGCCATCCTTGTTGTCCTTCTCCCAGAAACCACTTCCACCGTTCCAAGGCGCAATCAACGGCGTCGGTGCATACTTCTCAAGGAAAAATGTCTTGAGCTCTTCTTCACTGAGAGAGGTCGCCAAGTAAAAAACGTCGTCGCGCCAGTAACCGCGGGCCGTTGGATCTGCCTGACAAGCAACCAGACGCAAAATGCCCAAAGCTTTC
>JAZUEA010000520.1:0-5558 GCA_045639945.1 Myxococcota bacterium | reverse complement strand
CATCGCCCGCGCGATCGAGCAAGGCGACTTGTTCAATGGGTGACTTGGCGTAAGACTGCGCAATTTCTGCCCATTCCAGCAATTGCTTGCGGCTGTCTTCGTCGTCGGACAAGCGCGTCAAAGCAAGTTGGAACGCTTCTTCGACCAAGTTCTGTTTTTCTTCGCCTTCAGCCAGATCGATCCGCTTGCGTGCAATTTGTAAAGCCAGATCGGTGTGCATCGCATCGAGTGACTTCGCTTGTTCAAAAGCCGTAGCAAGTTCCAGCTTGGCAATGGTTTTGTCTGGAGAGCGCAGCGCGCGTTCAACTCGCTCCAAGGTTCGGCGAAGTTGCACATCTGGACGCGCTTCAGCCGCCGTTTTTTCTTGTTCGCGCCAATGCAAGCGAAGTTGACGCACTCCGTATCCAGCGAGTGCGACCAAAATGGTGACGATAAGGAGAATTTTATAGCGTTTCACGGGGGCTCTTATCTTCAATCTCGCCAAGAATAGCGAGATAAAACGGTTAGGTGCGTGATATTGCACGAGCAACACATCTGGCAAGCGATCTTTACTGGTTCATTACAGGTCAATCTTCTGTGATAAGCAGACTGTCTTCAACCTGAGATGATCGATCTATCGTATTAAGCGGACTGTCTTCGACCTGAGACGGTCGAGCTACCGTAGTAAACAGACTGTCTTCGACCTGAGACGGTCAATCTACCGTAGTAAACAGACTGTCTTCGACCTGAGACGGTCAATCTCCCGTGGTAAACGGACTGTCTGAAACTCAGACGGTCAATCTACCGCGGTAAACGGACTGTCTGAGAGTTTGGTTCTTGTGTTGAAGAAATGAACCACTCTGATCTTTGTGAACGGCGAGCTTCTTCGATTCAGTAACGAGCTTCTGCTCACCTAATCTGTGCGATTTACTCATGGAAATCGTCTTTTTTTTCTTGAAGCTTGCGTCCTCTCTTTTTGTGACTGCGTTGCTTTGCTTGGAGACGCTCGTATTCATCATCATTTTCATGCGATGCAGATCGATTAAGACCACCTTGAAGATCTTAAAGAGCTTTTTGATGATAGAGGTTAACCAGGTCGCGATTGTGATTCGCCTGATTTTGATGAAAGTCGACGTACTTCTGATGTGATTGCTCCAATCTACGATCTGAAAAAGCACTTTTCTGAAGCGTATTCATGACATCTTTATCAGGAATTGTGTCTGCTTCTGGTTCCTCAGAGTGACTCAGCTTTTTGAAAAACGTTTTTACATGTCGAAAGATATATTGAGCGAGCTTCAAACAGTTCGCAATCACAGTGAAAGCCATGAACTCCAGCAGTTTCTCAAAAAGAAACTTAAGGCCAGTAAAAGCAAAAAGAACAAGAATGAACTTAAGAAGGATCACAAACGAAATCCTGGGTTAAACAAGCGTTACACCAAGATGGCTGCGGTTACATGCAAACGAATCTAGCATTTTAAAGGTTGGTTTAAACTGTGCTGCTTTCTGTTGCGCTTTGAACTTTTTGTTTAGAAGCCATCTTTTGACTGAGAAAGTGTCATGTTCCTTAGATTCGCAGCGAAATTTGCCCTGTTCTGTAACATTCACTTTGACAGTGAAGTTGTGCAGCGCATCACTTGACAGTTCTAAAATGGGAGAAAATCGATGTGCGAGCGAGACTTCAAAGGTATTGGCAGAGCGCAACAAAAGTAGAGGCAAGCTAGAACCTAGGCGGCAATTCTATTTCGTGATGTGATTCATCTTGATGGGTGAGCGAGCGCGCTTGGTTGCGCATGGCGCGTGCAGCGGCTGCATACTGTGCTTGAATGCGCTCGCGTTGCTCGGGATCCTGTTCCTTGCGCCGGCTCATAAATCGCTGCACAGCATCGTCCAGTTGCTTGTTTTCGAACTCTTGGCGAGATCTTTCCGCTTGTGCATTGCGTTCTGCTCGCTGCGTTTGTGCTTTTAACTTCTGAAAGCGAGCTTCTTCCTTGCGAAGCTTCTGCATTTTTTGGTTCAGCTCGTCTTCTTGTTCGCGAAGCTTGCGCTCGCGGTCTTGCTGCAGCTCGCGGCGAAGTTGCAAGAATTCCTGCTCGTGATGAAGCTGCCTTTCCTTGAGGTCGTTGTATTTCTTGAGCGATTCTTTCAGTTCTTCGTCCTCTTCAAAGCTTTCAATCACTTCTTCATGCTCTTCGTCGGAGACGGAGGAAGGTTTGAACAAGCCTACGATGAAGTTCCAAACGAATGAGACAATCGTTATAGCGATGACGAATGGTAACTGGATGATGGTCCAAATGATTGAGCCTAAGCGAAACACTTTGGCGAACAGCAAAATGACGAAGATCGCAACAGCAATACCTACAAACTCTTCAAACATATTTTCTCTTCTTTAAATGCGTTCGTTTTGAATCCTTCACACTTCAACTACAGATGAGAAACCGCGCAAACAATAAAAATGACTTGATTGAATGCACGATGCTTCATCGCTGCTGAATTATGTGTCTGTTTTATTGCGATTTTGTGAGCGAACGCCATTTTTAAATTCTGTAAAGCTTACTTTGCGTGAAGTTGATTCGGCTTTAAGCGCTGAAAACTTGGAATTGTGTGGAACTTCTGGTTGCTCCTTTTGATCTGCAGCTTGGGATTGCGTTTGCTCGATCTGCTTTTCTCGATATGCGCGCTTTGGCTTTTCGGATTGAGATTGATGCATCGTTTTCCGCTGGATGCATGTGAGCAGAATCGCAAACAGAATTGCTGGAATGAGGAGAAGAACAATGCGCATTGCTGAGTTATATCAGTTGCTTAATTGAGATTTCGCTGAAAATGCGGCAAAACGCGCGCATGATTTTTGAAAAACCCATTCTTTATATCGATGCGGATGGCTGTCCGCTTAAAAATGAGATTTGTGCAGTTGCAGAGCGGCACAAAATTCACGCTTGGTTCGTTGCAAATCGTGCGTTGTCGCTCAATTTGTCGCTTTGCGTGCACTCGCAACTGGTTCCACAAGGTCCGGACGTTGCGGATGATTGGATTGCAGAGCGCGCGGATGAAAATTCGATTGTGATTACATCGGATTTGCCGCTTGCTGGTCGTTGCTTGGAGCGTGGTGCTCGCGTGCTGGATTCGCGTGGACGAGTGTTGGATGACGACAACATCGGCACAGCGCTCGGCATGCGAAATTTGAGCTATGAATTGCGCGACTTGGGATTTGAGACGGGCGGCCCAAAACCGTACGACGCAAAAATGCGCGGTAAGTTTTTGAGCAAGTTGGATGCGGAGATTTGGGCGCTGAAGCGAAAGGCTTGATCAGTCTTCGTTTTCGTCGGTTGTGTAGACCACTTCGCCCAACTGTGTGGCCTGTTTCTCGATTGCTTCGCGCTTTGCTTCAACTTCGAGTTGAGCCGCTTTGAGCGATTCGAAGTGGAATTCTGGCGAATCGATGTCGCCCACGGGCTCGGCGTCGTATTCGCTCAAAATGTGGCGGCAAAGTGAAGTGACTTGCTTTTGGTTTGGCTTGGCGTTGTCGCAAGGCAGCAATTCCACGGCACTTTTGCAAGCTTGATTGAAATTGAGTGGCTTGGCGGGGTGGTTGCTCAGCCAACTCTTGGTTGCCGCTTTCAGAGATTTCGAAATGGGATTGAGAAGCGCGATTCTCAAATTCTGCTTGCGGCGTTTTTCATCCGTGGCGTTGATGGCAATGAAGCGAATCAACGGAATCAGGAAGAAAATCGAGCTGAATGCAAACGGAATTAATCCAAGAATATCGGTTGTGTACGGGCCAAAGAATTCAGCGGCGAGCTCTGTAAATTCCGGAAAGACATCGCTGAAAATGATGAAGCTGAAGAGCAAGTTGAAGCCGTTAAAGAACGAAATGAGAACGTTGGTGCCTGTTGTGTTTGTGTTGTGAAGCGGTTTCGGAATGAAATTCTTCCAGGCCGGCTTGAGCTTGTTTGATTTCTCCGCGTCTTGAGCGGTTTTCGAGATGTCTTCAAAAACGTAGTAAATGTTGCCGTCGTTGGTGACTTTGGCTTCGCCGCCGTAAAGGCCGAGTGTGCTTGCGAGCTGCTCTTCGGCGTCGCGCAGTGAGCAGCCTTGGTACTTCATGACATCGTATGCAGTCAGAACGCCGCTGTGCTGGCGAATGATTGAAGCCCAGCGTTGGCGTTTGGCGAGCGGATCGGCTTTGGGTTCTTCAGGTCCGAAAACAAAAGAGAAAATCTTTTGATAAAACGGCGGCGTGTCTTGGTTGGAGCTGGAGCGTTTTTCGCCGTTGCCTCGTGAGCGACCTTCGCCGTTGCCTCGTGAGCGACTTTCGGATTTTCCGTTGAACTCAACGTGACTGAAAATGTTGATAACGAGGCGAAATACGAGCGCGACGAGCTGACCGCCGCTATCTTTGCTGCTGCTGCTCCGGCTTTTGTTGTTCTTTCCACCGCTGAGGAGCGCAAGGATCGAGGCGATCGCGAGCACTAGAAAGATGACAAAGTAACCGATAAGAACGATGAAAATCGCGACCTTGAAGAGCCATTTTCCTGCAATCGCGAGGGCATTTAAGATCAACTTCAACACAGAAACGCTGTCGCGCTTCACGAGTTTTGGATTGAAGTTGTAGATGAGCTGGCCTTCAGATGTGACTTCGAGGTGGCCTTGGAATTGCAGCAGCAGTTCGTTGAGCGTGACTTCTGCTTGAGCCATTGAAAGGCCGGTTGCGCCGCACACGTCACCTAAGGTGACTTTGCCTCTGGTTTTTTGAAGAGCTTGAATGACGGCGGAGCGGGCGACTTGGTCTTCTGGACGTTCTTTAGATGACATTGCTTATTCGATGATGGAGTCGTCGTTATCGCTTTGAACGGCGTAGATTTCGATGGGTTTAGATTTGCCTTTGAGCAAGGTGTCTGGCCCTCGCTCGAATCGAACGTTGCCCATGTGTGAGCTGTTGACGACAGTTTGACTTGTGAGAATTTCGTCGGATTGAGCGAGCGAGCACAACCGTGATGCCGTGTTCACGGTGTCGCCGATAACGGTGTAAGAAAGTGCGCGCGTGGAGCCCATGTAGCCCGCAACGACGGGACCAGAGTTCAGGCCAATGCCTACGTGCAGCGGAATTTCGTTGTTGGCTTTGCGGAATCGGTTGAAAGCCTGAAGTGCGTCGCGCATTTCGATGGCGGCAGCAAGTGCGCGATCCACGTGGTCGTCTTGGTGAACTGGACAACCCCAAACGGCCATGATTTCGTCGCCCACGAATTTGTCGAGCGTACCGTCGTGCTGGAACACGATGTCGGCCATGATTTCGAAGTACTCGTTCAAAATGGACACGACGGCGGTTGGTTCCATGCGCTCACTCATGGCCGTAAATCCGCGAATATCAGCGAAAAGTACTGTGGCTTCGGTGAGTTTGCCGCTGGTTTTATCCATGGCAACGGTGCCGTTCACCACCATTTCGACCAAGTTCGGCGAGAGGAGTCGCGATAAATTGTGACGTGCAATGGCACCTTGCTCGGCGCGATGAGCGAGTCGTGTGTTGGCCAGCTTGAGCGCAGCTTGTTGCGCAAAAACTGTGAGCAATTGCAGATCTTTTTCGG
>JAZUEA010000519.1:0-1778 GCA_045639945.1 Myxococcota bacterium | reverse complement strand
CCGTCGATTCGATAAACTCACTGGTTATCGAACAAAATCGATTTTGTGCGTGCCCATGCAAAGTCAAGCTCAACTCGTGGGCGTGGTTCAGGTGCTCAATAAAAAAGAGGGTTACTTTACCCTCGACGATGAATACCTGCTTACAATTTTGGCCGCGCAAGCCGCAATTACTTTGCAGGCTCTGCACTTACGCCAACAGCTAGAAAACAAAAACAAAGAACTCCTTGTAAATTCCGAGGAATTGGCGCAGCGCGTTCGCGAGCTTGAGCTTCTTTCCGAGCAAGAACGCACGCTGGCGGATGTCAAAACGCCAGAGGAACTTGCAGAACGCGCGCTTCAAGGTCTGGCGCAAGTTGCAAAATGTGAACGCGCAGCCCTGATGCTACCTGGCCAAGGTTCTACCGCTACACTTTATTTGCGTCGTAATACTGCTGATGAACCACTTCAAAAGTCACAAATTGATCGAGAAGAAGGTCTCTTAGGGTTCGCACTTCGAGCTAAGGGATTTGAAAGTTTCACATCCCCAAGCGCTTTCACAGAAGCCGGAGCACCAGATTTTCTGAGTCATGACTGGAACTTACCGCTTCGAAGCGCCATCGTAACGCCGTTGAGGCTGGGTGAATCAGAGTTGGGCGCGCTTGCTTTTATCGATTCGCAAAATCCGTCGGAGCGAAATCGAGCGCAAGACCAGCGCTTTGTAGGACTCATCGCCAGTTTGCTTTCGCGCACACTCGATCGTCTCAAGCGCCAACGCGAAGCACAGCAACAGGATCGACTCATGACGATCGGCCAAATGATGTCGAGCGTCATGCACGATTTGCGCGGGCCAATGACCGTCATTTCTGGCTACGCACAAATGATGGCCGACATTGACGATCCCGAAGAGCGCGCAGACGTCGCTAAATCAATCTGTCGCCAAGTCGAACAAACCAACGCGATGGCGCGCGAAGTGATGGCTTTCACTCGCGGTGAAACTTCGATTTTTCCCAGCAAAATCTACCCAGAGCGATTCGTTGCTGCGTTCCAGGAACAAATGGCCAGCGAATTCAAAGCGTGCGGCGTAACACTCGAAGTGCACGTCGAAACGCACGAGCCTGTCTGGTTCGATCAGGGGAAAATCCTTCGTGTTTTAACGAACTTAGCACGCAACGCCCGACAAGCCCTCAAAGATCACGGTCGCGTCTCGCTGACTGTCCGTGATCTCTCACCAGCTGATCAATCATCGCTCAACACAGGCGTTGTTTTCATTTGCGAGGACAACGGCCCCGGCGTGCCCCCAGAAATTCGCAACAAACTTTTCGAAGCCTTCACAACAGCGGGCAAAGCTGAAGGCACCGGCCTCGGTCTCGCCATTGCCAAGCGCATCGCCGAAGAACACGGCGGCACCATCCGCTGCGAAACCGAAACCGGAAAAGGCACTCAATTCATTCTTACTTTACCGAAAGACTGTAGATCCGCTGGCGCGCTTCTTCCAAAGAGCTGAGCACAAGCTCTTCACGGTCCGCAGCCGGGTGAAGGCGCACATCCTCTGCTGCCCTCCCCCAGGGAACGCACCAAAACGACACGCCCGCAGCCTTTGCCGCGTTCCGATCTGCTTCGGTGTCACCCACCATCACTGCATGTTCCACGCCCAATGCTTTCATAGAAGCAAGAAGCGGCGCCGGAAATGGCTTTCGACCTTCAGCGCCTAAATGACTCAACGTATCGCCGGCGCACACGTAACCAAAGAAAGGCTTCCAGCCAAAACCTTCCAAAATCGAATTTGTGAAAACGCCAGG